>DASVAC010000181.1:0-7615 GCA_036376535.1 Gemmatimonadaceae bacterium
CCTCCACGGCGGCGGCGTCCGCGGCGCCTAACGCACCGTCGAGCCACGCGTGGATCGTGCCGTCGTCAAGATGCTGCATGACCTGTGCTCCCGCGCTGCGACTCGCGCAGCGCCTCGTACTGTTCCACCAGTCGACGCCGCGCCCGTGCCAGCGTCGTTCCAATCGATCCGACCGATAGCCCAAGCGCCTGCGCGATCTCCTCGTAACTCAAGCCTTCTTCGCGCATGAGCAGGGCCAGCCGGTCGCGCTCCGCCAAGGCGTTCACCACTCGGCGCGCCAGGGCGGCCTCCTGCGCGCGCTCGAGCGTGAGCGGTTCCGGTTCGACGACGTCGTCCCGCGTCTCCTCCCGCAGCAGCGCGAGGCGCGCGCGCCGCCGGGCGTCGCGGCGCGCATCGTCGCGCACCAGGTTGTTCGCCACGGTGAACAACCAGGCGCGTTCGTTCGCCAACCGGTCCTGCCGCAACGCGCGGACGAACGTCTCCTGCGCCACCTCCTCCGCCCAGTCGCGGTCGCCTAACCGGCGGGTGAGGTAGCGCACGAGCATCCCGTGGTACGTTCGAAACAACCGCTCCGCGTCGTCCATTCACCAGTTCTCCCGGAGCGCCGTCCGGTCCGCCGCGGCCAGGGTCGTGGCGGCATCGGCATCCGTGGTCACCTCGATCGCGATGGCGCGGCCGGCCACGATCACGTGGTCGCCTAACGCAAAGGCGGCGCGCAGCTCCGGCATCGTGTGCAGCAGCTCGAAGTACGCCGGCGAATACGCCTGGATCCGGATGCGCCGCATCCCATCCGTGTACCCACGATCCACCCACGCCGACGTGTCGGACTTGAGCGCGAACGCGCGGTTCGATACCCGGAGCACGGACGCCGATCCCGGCGACCCGGCCGCCGCGGCGTCGACCATGCTGTCGGCCATGGCAAGTGAGCTCGACGCACGCATCGCCGTCGCCGCTTTGGCCCGCTCGAACCGCACATCGCGAGACACCGGCGCGTTGGCAGCGGCCGGCACCGGCTGCATCTGTCCGCCCACCGTCGCCACCATCGGCTCGCGCACGAGATATGACGTGAGCTCCGTCGGAATGCCGTAGCGTTCACCCAACTCCTTTATCTCGGCGTCCACCTCCGGCGATGCGCCCTGCGCATGCCGCTGCGCGCTCAGCCACCCGATCCGCTGCGTGGCCCAGAGGCGCGGGATGAACGTGTTGTCCGACGACCGCACCGGAAAATTGGCGGCGTGCGTCCACGTGGCGGCACCGTGCGCGGTGCGACCCGACACCCGGATCGCCGCGCGCCCGCTGCCCTGATACCGCGCGAGCAACACGATGCTCTGCCCGGCGAACAGGTCCGGCACTGCGTTAGGCATCACGCCCGAGAGCGCCACGCCGTCCGCCTCGACGCGGATGTCGGTGAGCACCGGGTCGCGCAGCCGCGACGCGACGACCGACACCGCGCGCTCGATGTTCTCCTCCGGCCGCACGAAGCTCGCCGTGCCCTTCCCCTCGAGCGCGATCTGCTCGAGCAGCGTGGTGTTCACGTCGGCGCCGAGTCCGAAGGTGAAGACGTGCCGCGCGCCGCGCATCGAGGACGCCAACCGCGCCAGCGCCTGCGGGTCCTGCTCGCCCACCGTCGGCTCGCCATCGGTGAGGAACAACACCAACGGCACGCGGTCGCCCGGCGCCGCGTCGCCGCCCGCGCTGCCTAACGCAGTGCGGAGCGCGCCCTCGATGTTGGTCGAGCCGCGCGCCTCGAGCGCATCCAGGTAGCGGTCCGCCGCTTGGACGTTGGCCGCCGACGCCTCGCTGAATTCGTTCCGGAACGTGCGCACGTCGGTGTCGAAGTCGATGAGCCGGAAGCGGTCGCGCGGCGTGAGCGTCGCGAGCAACGCTTTCCCGGCGGCGCGCGCCTGCGCGATCTTGCCGCCGCTCATCGAGCCCGACACGTCCACCACGAACGTCACGTCGCGCGGCAGCGCCTGCGGCAACACCGCCGGCGGCGCGATCGTGATGAGCGCGTACCCGCGCGCTCCCGACGGCGCGTTGGTCAGCACCGAGATCGCCGGCTCGCGCGACCGCGCGACCGGCAGCAGAATCGTGATGTCGCGCGCCGCGCCGTCCACGCCCACCGTACGCGTCTCCCCGCTGGTCCGGACCACCAGCGCGTGCGTCGGTGAATACGGCTCGCCGTAGCCCGCGCCCGCGGGATAGCTGAGCGAGAACGACGACTCGCCGCCCTCGACGTCGTACGCGTTAGGCGACTGCCCAACGACGGACGGCGCCGGCGCGCTGCGGCGGTAGTCGACGCGCACCGCGTCGCCCTCGCGCGACACCACCGACTGGAACCGCACCACCACCCGCTTCTCTTCGCCCGGTCCGATCGGAAAGATCCGCGCGTGCAGCAGCCCCTGCCCCATCCATTCGACGAGCGCCGGATCGCGCCGGCGCCGCACGATGTCCTCGTAGATGCCGCGCGCCTGATTCGCGTTCATCACTTCGCCCGCGACCATCTCGCCGTTGATCGACAGACGCAGGTCCTCGAACGCGGCGTTGGCCGGCAGCGGAAAGTAGTAGTCCACTTCGCCTAACCCGCCGCCGCGATTGGTGAAGGTCTCGTCCACCTCGTAGCGCAGCACCTGGTCCGCCAACGTCGCGCGAACGGTGCTCGACGTGCGCACGATGCGCGTGAACACCGGCCCAACGCATCGCGGGCACGGACCCGGGATGACCCATCCTTGCGCGTTGCTCCTGCTTCCCACCAGTCCGGCGGCCGCGGCCAGCATCAAGCTCCATCGCATCGTGATCTCCAGTGGTTGCTGACATGGAGACGTCATGTCGGGGCCGGGCTTGCACAGCAGGCGGACACGGCGGGACAAAGCCGGATAATGTCGTTCTAAGCGGGCTCTGCACTTATATCTTCTAACTTCATTGACGAGAAGTAGTTCACCGACAGTAGCGGCCCGAAGCGCATCGCACGTGCGAGCTCGATTGATGGCACCTCACTTGCGCCCCGGTCGCATCCGACGAGGATTGAGTCGGGATGCGCCACGCCGCCGTCCGTTGTGGGTCGGCGGTCGCAACGGCTGAGTCAGCTGTAGTTCTCTCGCACCACTCCAGGACCCCATGTCGCGCTACCTCGCTTCACTGATCGCCCTGCCGTTCGTTCTCTTCACGTCGTCCGCCGCGCACAGTCAAGGCGAATCGGCGCTCAGAAAGAGCGATCTCGTTCGGTACCTCACCGGGAGCACGTACTCCAAGAGCGAGATCGCCACGATCGTGCGACGCAACTGCCTGGCGTTCGTGCCCTCCGCGCGCGATCGCGAGGACCTCAAACAACTCGGCGCCACCGATGCGATTTTGCGCGAGATCGACCGCTGCGTGAGCAGCGGCAACCGCGCATCGTCGGAAGCGCCGTCCAAACCCGCCGCACCGGCGCCGCCGGTGACGCCCACGCTCACCGTGATCAACGGGCTCGCGTCCGCGATGAGCGGCAGCGTCGCCTACATCTCGGTCGACCTTGCGCGCGGCGAAACACCGATGCCCGGCGCGCGCCTCATGCTCAAGGGCGCGACCGACATTCCGGGCGGCGCGCGCAGCGATCCGGTCGCCATCACCGACAACAGCGGGCGCGCGACGTTCACGGTGCCCGCGGGCACGCACGCCGGCACGTACCGCATGACCGTCGTCACGTCCGACGGCTCGCCGCTCGAGGGCACGACGGCCGTGTCGCTCAGCACGATGGCGGCCGGCGCGTCGCTGGCGACGGTCACTCCGCCGGCGATCGCGATCGGCGCGGGCCCGCGCGGCACGCGGGAGCTGAGCGTGGCGGTGAACGACGCGTTCGGCAATCCGGTGAGCAAGGCGACGGTGCAGCTGCGCCCGTATCCGCAGCGCGTTGGGTTAGGCACGCTCACGCAGGCGACCAACGACGCCGGCGTGGCGAAGTTCTCGATCCAAACGCAGCCGCTGCAGGCGGGCGACAGCCTGGTGGTGAGTGTCGGCGATCGCGCCGTCTCCAGCGTGCGCGTGACGGCGGCCGAGCAGGTGACGGCGCTCCTGCTCGAAGCCGAGCGCCAGCTCGCCACGGGACGAGCCGGCGCGATCGCCGCGTACGACAGCGTGCTCTCCGTCGACCCGACGAACACGCGCGCACTGTTAGGCCGCGGCTACGCCGAATCGGCGGACGGAAAATTCGACGCGGCGACGCGCGACTTTCAGACGGCGCTCAAAGAAGGCGAGGATGCCCCGGGCGCGCACACCGGGCTCGGCTACGTCGCGCTGCGTCGCGGCGATTTCGCGGGCGCGTCGCCGCATTTCCAGGAAGCGTTGCGCAGCGCGGCCGGCAATTCGGCAGCAAGCACCGGACTCGCATACGCGGAGCTGTGGCGCACCGACTCGCGCCAGGCACCGCATCGGACGGACGCGCTCTCGAGCGCGCGGCCCGCGTCGTATCCGGCGGCCGCGGCCGACAGCCTGCGCACCGGCATGACGGCGTTCGCGGCGCGGAACGCGACGGCGGCGGAGCGATCGCTCACGACCGCAGCCGGCGCCGCACCGACGTGGCCCGACGTGTACTACACGCGCGCGCTCGTGTACCAAGCCGAGGGCCGCTCGGACCAGGCCGTAGCCGACTTCCGCAAGTACCTCGACCTTAGGCCTAACGCAGTGGACCGCGCGGACGTCCAGCGGCGCATTGCGGCGCTGGGCCGCAGCCCCGGCACCGCGTTCGCGTTAGGCTTGATCCCCGGCGGCGGACAGTTCTACACGCAGCAGCCCGTGTTGGGCGTGGTGGTGTTGGGCGGCGTGGCCGGCGGTGCGGCGTGGGGCCTCAAGCAGAGCACGACCACCGAGATCCGGACGTTCACGGATCCGTTCGGCCGCGTGGATACGTTCACGGTGAACGTATCCAAGCGCAAGAACCTTGGCGCCGGCATGGCGGTGGCGGGCGGCGTGCTGCTCGCGGGCGCGATCGAGGCGGCGCTGCACGTGTCGAGCGCCCGCGGGGATCCGTACCCACCGGGTTCGACGCCTAACGGAAGTCCGGCGCCGAGCAGCACGGGCGCCGCGATCACGTCGCCGCGGCTGGAGCCGGTGGTGGGATTCGATCCGGTGACGGGCGCGCCGCGCTGGGGCCTGGCCCTGCATCTCGGCTTCCGTTAGGCGGTGTCGCGGGCCTCGTGAGCCGCTGCTGAGCCTCGGATGCATCTGCCTTGGGAAGAGGGAAGCGCTCGCTGTCGCTCGCTGGGGGAAGCGCTACGCTGGGGGAAGCGGCGGCGACGCCGCCTGGGGGATCGGAAGGACATCAGTTGTCTCTGGATGGAGGGTGCCGGATCGCAAGGGCTCGCGCATGGCACTCGAGTCGCGGAGACCATTGATGTTGTTCCACTCCCTCAGGCGGCGTTGCCGCCACTTCCCCCAGCGCAGCGCTTCCCCCAGCGAGCGTAGCGAGCGCTTCCCTCTTCCCTAGTTGGGCGACGCGGTCGCGCGGCGCGCGGACGTGCCGGTCATCACCGCGGCCGCCACCGTCACCGACGTGCTGCCCGGCACACCCTCGCTGGTCGCGGTGATCGTCACCGGGCCACCCGCGGCCACGGCGTTCACCATCCCGCTGCTCGATACGGTGGCGATAGTGATGTCCGAGCTCGACCAGGAGACGCTGCGCCCGCTCAGCGGATTGCCCTTCGCGTCTTCGGGCTGCGCCGAGAACTGCGCCGAGTCGCCGGCGGTGATGGTGGTGTCCTTCGGCGCCACGATCACCTGTCCGACGGGCACGGGATTCACCGTGACCGCCGAAGAGCCTGACTGACCTTCGCTGGTCGCGGTGATGTTCGCCGAGCCGGCGGCGACGGCCGTGACAAGTCCGGTGCTGTCGACCGTCGCCACCGCGGTGTTGCTCGACGACCAGGCGATCGCGCGTCCCGTTAGGACGTGGCCCTGCGCGTCCTTCGTGGTCGCGCTGAAGGTGGCCGTGTCGCCCACGGTCATCGTCTTGTTAGGCGGCGAGACGGTGACCGAAGCAACCGGGACGGCGATCACGACCACGGTGGCCGTGCCGACCTGTCCTTCACTCGTAGCCGTGATCGTCGCCGTACCGACGCCCTGGCTCACGACACGACCGCCGCTCGTTACGAGCGCCACCGAGGAATCAGAGACCGCCCACGTCACCGTTCGACCAGCGAGCGGATTGCCGGCGGAATCGACCGGCTGGGCCTTGAGCTGAACGGCCTGGCCTAACGTCAGCGTGTCGAGCGCGGGGGTGACGTTCACGTTCGCCACGGGCACCGGCGCCACGGTGATCGACGCGAAGCCCTGCTGACCCTCGACCGTTGCGGTGATCACGGTCGCTCCGACGCCCTGTGCCGTGACAAGGCCGCTCGCCGACACCGTCGCCACGCCGCCCTTGCTGGACTTCCAGCTGACCGCCCGCCCAACGGCGCTGAGTGTGTCTCCGGCGGAGTCGACGAGTACGACGCCTAACTGAGCAGTCTGGCCGACGAAGAGTGGCACCAGATTCGGGTTGACGTTCACGCTGCTGACCGGGACGAGCTTGACCGTGATCGACGCATTCCCGTGAGCGGCTCCGCTCATCGCCGTGATCGCCGCTGATCCAGGCGCGACGGCGTTGACGTTACCGGAGCCGCTCACCGTAGCAGCAGCCGGGTTGTTCGAGATCCACGTCACCGTTTGCCCGCTGAGCGGATTCCCGTGGCTGTCGGTAACGGTCGCCGAGAGTTGCAATTGCTGCGTCACGAACAGGGTGGCCGAGCCCGGCGAAATGATGACGGCGCTCGCTGGCGATGGCGAGACGGTCACCGGTACGATCGTATGAGCGGCACCGCTCGTCGCCGTAATTGTCGCTGTCCCCACTGATATTCCGGTGACTGTGTCGGTGCCGAGACCAGTCGAGGAGAGCGATGCCACGGAAGGTTTGTCGATGGTCCACGCAACCGGCGCGCCGGCGATCATCGCTCCCGACGCATCCAGAACCGTGGCGGCCAATTGAGACGTCTGCCCAACGGTGATGCCCACGGTCGTCGGTGCGACCGTGATCTTCGACGCGACCTGCGCGCCGACCGAGACGGCCGCGCTGCCCGATTTGCCCTCGCTCGTCGCGGTGATCGTGGCCGGCCCAACAGCAACGGCAGTCACAAGTCCCGAGTTGTCGACTGTGGCGACAGTCGGATCGGAGCTGGACCATGTGACGACACGGGCCGTGAGCGGGTTGCCGTCCGCGTCAAAGAGAAGCGCTGCAAGCCGCTGCGTTCCCCCGACCTTGAGCGTTACGGTTGGCGGACTAACGCTGACGGATGCGACGGGTTGAGGCAGCACACTGATCCCAGCGATTCCCGATACACCGTTGGCGCTCGCCGCGATTTGGACGGTGCCAGTATCGACGCCAGTCACTGTCCCGTTGCTCGAGACGGTTGCGACGTTTGCGTTAGACGTGTTCCAGAAGACGGTCGCGCCGTTCACGACCTGACCCTGCGCGTTCATGACCTTCGCGCTCAAGCTGACGCTGGTGCCGATGACGATCGAGTCGTTGGACGGCGTGATGACAATCTTGCCGGCCCCGTTGCCTGGGCCCGTGCTGCCACCTCCGCAGGAGAGGAGCGCGAAGCCG
>DASVAC010000182.1:0-4292 GCA_036376535.1 Gemmatimonadaceae bacterium
GTGTGGAACGAGCCGGTGATGAGCGTCGTCGCTGCTCCCGAGCGCGCCGCGTCGAGTGCGCGATCGAAATCGGGATCCGCGTCCGCTGTCCAACCGTGCGTGCGTGCAAACTCCACCGCCTCGGACAACACCCACGCGCGGTCCGACGGCACACTCGGCGGCGCCGTTAACACGAATCGGTCGACGTACGCGGCGAGCGTCGTCATCATCGAGCGCCAATCCTTGTCGCGCAACACCGTGAGCAGACACACCACCGGTCGCGGCGGAACGAGCGTCGCGAGCGTGTCGCACAACACGGCAGTGCCGGCGGGATTGTGTGCGACGTCGAAGATCACGTTGCCGCACCACTGAAACCGCCCGGGAATCGCAACGTTCGCGAGCGTGGTGTCGGCCGCTGCCGCGGCGGCCGCGTAGCGACCACCCGCCAACTCGAGCATCGCGATCGCCGTCGCCGCGTTGGACGCCTGGCAGCGCCCAACGAGCGGCGTGTGCAATCGCCGTCGCTTACCGTGCGCGCCGAGTGTAAACGACGTACCACCGGCGTCGACCTCGACGTCGTCGAGCGTCCACTCGTCGTGAATGATCAGTACGCGTGGCGATCCGGCTTGCGTGGCCAGCGACGCGAGCTGCGCGCGAATCACGGGGTCGGGCTCGCCGATCACGGATGGAACGCCGCGCTTGAAGATGCCCGCCTTCTCGACGGCGATCGCTGCCGTCGTGTCGCCTAAATATTGCTGGTGATCGAGACCGATCGACGTGACACCAGCGGCATCGGGCGTAACGACGTTAGTCGCATCGAGCCGGCCGCCGAGTCCGACCTCGAGCACGACGACGTCGACATGTGCGCGCGCGAAGTGCTCGAGCGCCATGCACGTCGTGGCTTCGAAGAACGTCGCGCCCAACCGTTCGACGTCGGGTGTCCAACGCGCGATGAAATCGGCCACTGCGTCTTCGCCGATCGGTACGCCATCGACGACGATGCGCTCGCGAAAATCGATGAGATGCGGCGACGTGTATCGCCCAACCTTGAGTCCCTGCGCTCGCAGGAGGGCATCGAGTGTGGAGACGACGCTTCCCTTCCCGTTCGTTCCGCCGACGTGCAACACGGGCAGCCCGTCTTGCGGGTCGCCCAAGGAAGCGAGGAGCGCGCGTGTCGTGTCGAGGCCGAGTTTCCACCCGCCGCTGACGCGGGCGAAGAGTGTGTCGAGTGCCTCGCGGTACGACGCGGGATGCGTCAGGCCGATGTCCACCCTGCCGCCGCGGGCTGACCGCTCATGTGGCGCAGCAGTTGGCCGACCGTGCTTTTCAAGTCGCGCCGATGCGCCACGACGTCGAGCATTCCATGATCGAGCAGGAACTCGGCGGTCTGGAATCCTTCGGGCAGATCCTGGCCGATCGTCTGTTTGATCACGCGCGGACCGGCGAAGCCGATCACCGCACCGGGCTCCGCAATGATCGCGTCGCCCAACATGGCGAAGCTGGCGCTGACGCCGCCCATCGTCGGATTCGTGAGGATGGACACGAACGGGATGCGCCGCTCCGCGAGCTGCGCGAGGAGCGCCGAGGTCTTCGCCATCTGCACGAGCGACAGGATGCCCTCCTGCATGCGCGCGCCACCCGACGCGGACACGAGCACGAGCGGATACTTGCGCTCGAGCGACCGTTGGCCGACTCGCGCGATCTTCTCGCCGACGACCGAGCCCATGGACCCGCCCATGAACGCGAAGTCGAGCACGCCGAGGCTGATCGGCATCTCGCCCAGGGTACCGCCGACGGTGACGATGGCGTCGCCCTCGCCGGCCTTGGACAGCGCTTTCTTGAGACGGGCGGGATAGTCCGGGAACGCCAGCGGGTCAACCGACCGGAGATCGACGTCGAGCTCCTCCCAGGACCCGTCATCCATCAGGATGTTGACGTAGTCGCTGGCGCGGACGCTCCGGTGGTAGTCGCACTGCGGACAGACGTTGAGGTTGCGGACGAACTTCTCCCGCAAGTCGGTATGACCGCATGCCTCGCACTTTTCCCATGCATCGGCGGGGATTTCGAGCTTTTCCCGCCGCGGCTGCCGGGGTTTGCGCTCCTTTCTGAACCAGACCATGGGGGAAATGTGCGTGGCTGAGTCGCAGTATGGAAGGCGGAAGCGAGCGCTTCCCCATTCCCGGATGACGCGCCACCTTTTCGGTCCTCGAGGTGTCGGACCCACAATCTCGTGCGCGGAATTCCCACATGACCTGGTTCCTTCGCGACCTGCGGTTCGGCGCACGCGCGTACCTCAGGCGGCCGATCTTCACGCTCATCGTCGTGGCGACCATCGCACTCGGCGTCGGGGCGAACGCGGCGATTTTCAGCGTCGTGAGCGGGATATTGCTGCGCCCGCTTCCGTATCCGCACACGGAGCAACTCTTTTCGTTCGGGCACGAGGCGCCGGAGTGGCTCACGTCGGAGCCGGACTTTCTGGACTACCGGCGCGAGATGACGTCGCTCGACGGATTGTCCGCCTACATGCGGTCGGAGGCGACGCTGACCAACGGGGACAACCCGCAGCGCGTGCGACTGGTCCGCGCCAGCGAGGGGTTCTTTCGTGTGTTAGGCGTGCACGCGATGTTGGGCCGGACGTTTCAACACGTCGAGCACGTGCCGCGCCCGGCGCAGGTCGTGGTGTTGAGCGATGCGCTCTGGCGGCGGAGCTTCGGCGCCGATCCGGCCATCATCGGTCGCACGATTCGCGTGGAGGGCATTCCTCGCGTGGTCATCGGCGTGATGCCGGCGCGGTTCGACTACCCGGAAGCGCGCACCGACCTGTGGATGCCACTGCCTAACTTCAACCCGGACAGCCTGGGCGACCGCAGCAACTACTACCTGTTCATGGTCGGGCGACTCAAGCCCGGCGTCACGCTGGCGCATGCGCGCCTGGAAGCGGCCACGATCGCGCGGCGCATCATGCGCGACAATCCGCAGAACTTCGATCCGTCGCGTCCGCTGCTCCCGCACCTCTCGGCGGTGTCCGAGGATCTCGTGGGCAACACGCGACCGTATCTGTTCGCGCTGCTCGGCGCGGTGAGCTTCGTGTTGATGATCGCGTGCGCGAACGTCGTCAACCTGCTGCTCGTGCGCGGCGAAGCGCGGCAGAAGGAAATGGCTTTGCGGAGCGCGATCGGGGCGTCGCGGTCGCGTCTCATCCGGCAGCTGCTCGCCGAGAGCAGCCTGCTGGCCGCGGCCGGCGCTGCGTTAGGACTGGCACTCGCGTGGGCCGGCGGTCGCGGGCTGCGCGCGCTCGCGCCGTCCTCGATCCCGCGCCTCGACGCGATCGGCATCGACTGGCGCGTCGTCGCGTTCACGGCGTTCGTCGCGTGCGTCACGGCATTGGTCACCGGCGTGCTGCCGGCGCTGCGCGCCTCGCGGGTGCGCGCGGGCGAGGTCCTCAAGGATGCGGGGCGCGTCGTGGGCGCGCACGGCGGCGGCCGGTCCGTTAGGCGCGCACTGGTGATGGCCGAGGTCGCCCTGGCCGTGGTGGCGGTGGGCGGCGCGGGGATGCTCGTGCGCAGTTTGTGGAACCTCCAATCGCATCAACTCGGGTTCGAGCCGCACAACGTGCTCACGGCCGGTGTTTCCATTTCTCGCAGCGATTACGACGACGCGCACGCCGCAGTGTTCTTCGACCAACTGGTGACCAGAATCCGGGCGCTCCCCGGTGTGCGCGAAGTCGGCGCGGTCGGGTGGCTGCCGGTCGTCGACGCCGGCGGTCTCTGGGGCTATCGGGTGGAAGACGCGGACTACACGACCACGCGCTGGCCCGACGCCGTGCCGCAGCAGATCACGCCGGGTGCATTGTCCGCGATGGGCGTTCCCTTGCTCGCCGGCCGCGCGTTCACCGACGCCGACCGCCCCGGGGCGCCGCTGGTCGCGATCGTGAGCCGCAAATTCGCCGATGCGAGCTGGCCGGGGCGGGATCCGTTAGGCAGGCGCTTCCGCCTCGGCGGCGACTCCCCGTTCATGACGGTCGTGGGCGTCGCGGGTGATTTCCGCTCGCGCGGTTTCGACGATACGCCCGAAGCGACGATGTACTTCCCCTACGCGCAGAGCGGAATCAGCGCCTACGGCGAGCCGCGCCAGATGAAGCTCGTGATCCGCGTCGACCGCGATCCGGTCGCCACGGCTGCCGGCGTGCGCGCCATTCTGAGGTCGCTGGACCCGGGCGCACCGTTGTCCGAGGTGCGCACGCTCGACGAGGTGGTCGGCACGTCGGTCTCCAACCGGCGCTTCACGACCGCGCTGCTCGCGGGGTTCGCCCT
>DASVAC010000183.1:0-21316 GCA_036376535.1 Gemmatimonadaceae bacterium
TGGGCGCGGTGTCGCCCTTATGGATGGTCCAGGCGCGCACCTCGGGCTCGCCCGCCGTGAAATACGTCTCGAGGCCGAGCAGTGCATAGCCGGCGCGGATGAGCCGCGCCAGGCCCGCGGATTCGACGCCTAACGAAGACAGGAACTCGGCCCGGTCCTGGGGCGCGAGGTCCGCGAGCTCGGCTTCGATCTTCGCGGAGAAGGGGACGATCTCGGCGTGCTCGCCGCTCGCGCGCACGGCCTCGCGCAGCGCGCGGAGGTGCGGGCCCTCGGCGCCCGTGAGCTCGGCGTCGGTCACGTTGGCGGCATAGAGCACGGGCTTGATGGTGAGAAGCGAGAGCGGCTTGAGCACCGCGCGCGCCGCCGCGTCCAGGTGCAGCTGCCACAGACCCTTGCCTTCGCCTAACGCAGCGTACGCCGCCTCGAGCACCGGGAGCTCGGCCAGCGCGTCTTTGTCCGCCGCTTTCGCGGCGCGGCGCACGCGGTCGAGCCGGTTCTCCACCGTAGCCAGGTCGGCGAGCGCCAGCTCCAGCTCGATCACATCGCGGTCGCGCACCGGGTCCACCGAGCCCATCACGTGCAGCACGTCGGGGTCATCGAAGCAGCGCACGACGTGCACGATCGCGTCGGTCTCGCGGATGTTGGCGAGAAACTTGTTGCCCAGGCCCTCGCCGCCCGACGCGCCCTTCACCAGACCCGCGACGTCGACGAACTGCACGACCGCCGGCACCACCTTCTTGGGCTGGACGATCTCGGCCAATGTCGCGAGGCGCGGATCGGGCACCTCGACGATGCCGACGTTGGGCTCGACGGTGCAGAACGGATAGTTGGCCGCGTCCGCCTTGGCCGCGGTGAGCGCGTTGAACAGCGTGGACTTGCCGACGTTAGGCAGGCCGACGATCGCGAGCGAGAGCATGCAGCGTTGGACGAGTCAGTGTGAAGGAGACCTAGGCTGTCGCGTCCGCGTTGAAGCGGTTCATTGCGGCGGCGATGCCGTCGTGGACCCACGTCTCGATGGCGGCGGTGACCTGCGGATAGAGCGACACCACCATGTCGCGGTCCGCGGAGCCGAACGGCGACAACACGAAATCGGCCAGCTCGCCGATCGGACGGTCGGGATCCGCGGGCCTCACGCCAATGCGCAGCCGAGCGTAGTCGCGTCCGCCGATCTCGTGCTCGATGCTCTTGAGCCCGTTGTGTCCGCCGGCGCTGCCCTGCGCGCGCAACCGCATTCGCCCAACGGGAAGCGCCACGTCGTCCACCACCACCAGCAGGTCGGTGGCCGCGTCGAACGTCGGTCGCCGCAGATACGGTACGAGCGCGGCCCCGCTCAGGTTCATGAACGTGAGCGGCTTCAGGAGCCGCACGTGCGCCGCGCCTAACCGGCCGGCGACGGCGAGCGCTTGTCCATCCTGGCGCCAGGCTCCGAGATGCCAAACGTCGGCCAGGTGGTCCACCACCCACCAGCCGACGTTGTGGCGTGTCCGTTCGTACTCGCGGCCGGGATTCCCCAGGCCGACGATCAGCTTCATTTCTCCTCTTCGGCGCCCTCTTCGTCCTCGGCCTTCGGCTTCCGGATGAGCTCGGGCTCCGCCGCGGCCTCGCCCTCGGCGCCGGCTTCAGGCGCAACCGGCTCTTCCTCGACGTGCGGCGGCGACACGACGCACACCGTGGCCTCGGCGTCGATCAAGAGCTCGACGCCTTCGGGGACCTTGAGGTCGGACACGTGGAGCGAGTCGTTGATGCCTAACGCGGAGACGTCGAGCTCGATGTGGCTCGGCATGTTCACCGGGTCCACTTCGACGCTGACTTCGCGCAGGATCTGGTCGAGGATGCCGCCCTCGCTGCGCACGCCCTCGGGCGTGCCGACGAGCACGATCGGCAGGTCGACGGTCACCTTCTCGCCGGCCACGAGCTCGAGGAAATCGACGTGCAGCACGTCGCGCTTGAATGGATGCCGCTGGATCTCGCGGATCAGTGTGCGCGACATCGTGCCGTCGATCGTGAGCTCGACCACCGTGGTTTCCGCCGCGATGCGCTCGAGCAGCCGATCCAGGTCGCGCCCGCTCATCGACAGCGCCAGGGGCTCGCGGTTGTGTCCATAGATGACGCCGGGGATCATCTGTGCCGCGCGGAGCTTCCGCGCCGCGCCCTTGCCGGTGTCGCTGCGCTTGGAAGCCGAGAGGGTTGCCGTCATATGCGTATCACTCGTGGCTGGTTGCCTGGTGTCACTCGAACAACGAGCTCACCGATTCATCCGAATGCGTGTACCGAATGGCCTTCGCCAACAATTCGCCCACCGAGAGTACCTTGAGCTGCCCGAAGCGCCGCTGTTGCGGAATCGCGATCGTGTCCGTGACCGTCACTTCGGCAATCGGTGCTGCCGTTAGGCGTTCGACGGCCGGTCCCGAGAGCAGCGCGTGCGTCGCGCAAACGTAAATGTCCTTGGCGCCAAGTGACTTGAGCGCGCGCGCCGCCTCGGTGACCGTGCCTGCCGTATCGATCATGTCGTCGGGAATGAGACAATCCCGACCTTCCACTTCACCCACCACGTTCAAGACTTCAGCGACGTTGGCCGTTGGGCGGCGCTTGTCGATGATCGCGAACGACCCGTTGAGCCGCTTCGCGAATCCCCGCGCCATTTTCGCCGATCCGACATCCGGCGCCACCACGACCAGGTCGCGCAACTGCTTCTTGCGATAGTGCGACACGAACACCGGCGCGGCGTACAGGTGATCGACGGGAATGTCGAAGAACCCCTGCAACGCGTGCTGATGGAAATCGATGCCTAACACGCGGTTGGCGCCCGCGGTCGTGATCAGATTCGCCACCAGCTTCGCGCCGATCGCCACCCGCGGCTGGTCCTTTCGATCCTGCCGCGAGTAGCCGTAGTACGGCATCACACACGTAATGCGTGCCGCAGACGCCCGGCGCGCGGCATCGATCAGGAGCAGCAGCTCCATGATCGAATCCGCCGGCGGATTGGTCGGCTGCACGATGAACACGTCCGCGCCGCGCACGTTCTCGTCGATGCGGACGAATATTTCGCCATCGGCGAACCGCGAAATGGTGACGCGAGTGAGATCGACGCCCAAACACCGCGAGATCTCTTCGGCCAGCCCCTTGTTCGCCGTGCCCGCGAGCAGCTTGAACCCGCGCCGCGGAACGCTCAGCTCATCCATGAGCGTAGCCTTGCAAAATAAAGCTGCCGTGCACGTTGGTCAATTGCTCGTACTGGTGAAGGATCGAGCGTGTCGAGCCGCTAAATCTATAGGGAAGCGCACACGGGGCGCTACCGTGCCGCGCCGGCCGCGCGAGCCGCTCGCTCGCCCAACCGCGGATTCTCGAACCGCTCCACAAACTCGGCGAACCGCGATGTAGGACCATGCCACTCGAGATCGTCCACGTCGCGCAGCACCGGCGCGTCGCTCCGCAGCGTCGCCAGCCGCTTGAACAGCAGCGCGCGCTCGGCGCCGGCGCCGAGGATGTCCGGCGGAAACGACTCGAGCGCGCCGTACCGATTGATGAGACGCGCCGCGGTCTTGGCGCCGATGCCGGCGATGCCGGGATATCCGTCGGCCGAGTCGCCCGTGAGCGCCAGATAATCAGGAATGTGCTCGGGGTCGACGCCGAACTTCTCGCGCACTCCGGCCGCGTTGCGAATGACCTTGCTCTTGCGATCCACCTGCACGACGCGCTCGTCGCGCACGCACTGGGCGAGGTCCTTGTCGGGCGTCCAGATGCAGACCTTTTCGACGCGCGTATCGGTGTTGGCGCACGCGGCGGCGGCCGCGATGGCATCGTCGGCCTCGAGCTCGACCATCGGCCAGGTGAGCACGCCCATGGCGACCAGCGCGTCCTCGAGCGGTTCGAACTGCCCCCAGAGTGCGGGCTCGATGCCCTCACCGGTTTTGTATTCGGCCCACAGCGCGTTGCGGAAGGACTCGATCACGTGATCCGTGGCGACGCCAATGTGCGTCGCGCCGCCCTCGATCATCTCGAGGATCGTGTTGAGCACGCCGATGACCGCGCCGTAGGGCGCATCGACGCCCTTGTTGAACCGGCGCTGTCCGTAGAAGTGTCGGAACAGCTCGTACGTCCCGTCGACGAGATGAACGATCATGGCCCTCGCGTGTCATCGCCGTGCGCCTCATTACTCGGTGGCGCGGATCGCGTCGACCGGGTCGACCCTGGCCGCGCGCGACGCGGGCACGAGCGCCGCGACGCCCGCCGCTACGCCTAACGCCAGCACCGCCGCGCCGAGCGTCAGCGGATCGAGCGGCGCCACGCCCACGACCATCACACGGAGCTCGCGTTGGGCGAGCACGGTCATCACCACACCCGTAGCGCCGCCCGCGGCGAGCAGCCATCCGACACGCGCCGCCAGCTCGCGCACGACACGCCCGGGCTCCGCGCCGAGCGCGATCCGGATGCCAATCTCGCGCCGGCGCGTCGTCACCGCCAGCGCGACGAGGCCGTAGAGCCCGATCATCGCCAGTGCGACCGCGGCAAGCCCGAACGCCGAGATGATCGTGGTCTGGAGGCGCGCCTGACCGAGCGTTGCGTCGACGTCGTCCTCGAGGGTCATGAGGCCGAAAACGGCTCGCGTGGGATCGACCCGTTGGACCACCGACCGGATCGAGTTGAGCACCGCGTGCGGGTCGCCGCGCGTGCGCACGACGTATTCCGGATCGGGCCAGTTGCCTAACGCCAGGCACGAGTACACGTACGGCACTGCCGGCGTGCGCAGGTTGTCCTCGCGGATGTCGTTGACGACGCCGACGATCTGGGTGTTGGGCGCGGCCGGCTGGTCTTCGGACCAGCGGAGGAACCGTCCAACAACATTCTTCCCTCGCGCATACGCATCCACGAAGCGGCGGTTGACGAGCACCTTGGGCCCGCCGTCGCGCACGTGCTCGAGCGGCGGGCACGCGGCGCCCGTCACCAGGCGCGCGCCTAACGCAGGAAAGTAGCCATCGGTCACGCCGCGCTCGCCGACCGTGAGCAGGTCGCGCTCGGTGGCCTGCGCACCGGGGGTCATGTCCAGCACGTGCACGCGATACCGGATGGTCGCGTCGGACGCGGGCAGGAAGTTGCTGAACCCGACCGCCGTCACTCCCGGCGTGCCGGCGAGCGCCGTCACGATCTCGCCCTGCATCCGTCCCACCGAATCGCGATTCTCGTCCCATTCGGCGCCGACGTGGAAGGTGATGGCGTGGGACGGGTCGAAGCCCGGGTCGAGGTGGGTGAGGTTGTAGTAGCTGCGGAGGAGCAGAGACGTGCTGCACAGGAGGACGGTCGCGATCGCGACCTGCGCCGCGACCAGCGCACGCTGCGACCGGCTGTCGGACGACTGTCCGCGGCCGGCGCGCGCGAAGCCGGCCGCCGCGCCGGGCCGAGTGGCGCGCCAGGCCGGCCATGCGCCGCACGCGAGCGCCGCGGCAACGCCGCACAGCGACGCGACCGCGAGCGCCCGCCAGTCGATCGTGAGCGACGGTACCCGGGGCAGCGTGCCTAACGCAGCGGATGAGACGTGGAGGAGCGCGGCATCCGCCGCGATGGCGAGTGCCAAGGCGACGACCATGAGCACGAGCACCTCGCGCACGACGCCCGACACCACCTGCCCGCGCGACGCGCCCAGGAATCCGCGGATGGCCAGCTCGGTCTCCCGCCGCTGCAACTGCGTGAGCATGAGACCGGCCGTGTTGGCGAGCGCGATGAGGAGCAGCATCCCCACCGACGCGAGGATGAACACGAGCGGCTGGCGGGCGTCGCCCAACTGCTCGGTCTTGAGATCCGTCACCTGCGCCGACCAGCCCGCGTCGGTGGCGGGGTACTGGGTGCCTAACGTAGCCTGCACCTGCGCGAGGTCGCGTTGCGCCTGTACGATGGTCACGCCGGGCCGGAGCCGCCCGATCCCGGAGAGAAAGCGTGCGTCGCGCTGCTGCAGGAGCGTCGGCGCGAGCTGCGCCGGGAGCCAGACGTCGAGGTTCTTGTCGCCGACGCTCGGCGGCATCACGCCGACGATGGCGAAGCTCTGGTTCTTGAGCTCGAGGCGTTGGCTCGTGATGTCGGCGCGGCGGTGGAATCGGCGCGTCCACAGATGATCGCTGATCACCACCGCTGCTGGTCCGCCGCTCACTTCTTCGTCCGGCGAGAACGTGCGACCGACGGCCGCGCTCACGCCGAACACGGAGAAGAATCGCGGCGTGACGCGAAGGCCGCCTAACCGCTCCGGTGTGTCGCCGCTCGTCTCGGTCACGTTCTCCCAGTATTCGCCGGACAGCGCGATGAAGGAGTGGTTGAGCCGGTTCCAGTCCTCGAGCCGTCCGGGCGCGATCAGGCCGGCCGCTTCGCTCTTGGCCGAGTTCGCTTCCAACACGGACACCAGCTGATCCGCGTGCGGATACGGCAGCGGTTGGAGAACCGTTTGGTCGACGATCGAGAAGACGCTGGTGGTGGCGGCGATGCCGGCGCCGAGGATCAGCACGGCGGCGACGGCGAATCCCGGGCGGCGGGCGAGGCTGCGCGCGGCGCGGGTCCAGGGTGTGAGCATGGACGGTCCGGGCAAAGATGAGCGGCGTGAGGCGCGCCAACATACGGCGCCTCAGTGAGACACGGCAAATCGCGGGGGCGTTGCTCGTGCGGCCGCGCGCCGCTCCGTCGTTAGTCTCCGCGCAGCGTCACCGTCGGGTCGACACGGCCTGCCGCCGCGGCCGGCGCCGCCGTGGCCAGCAGCGCAACCACGATGACGACGGCCGCGACCCCGACGTACACGAGTGGGTCGGTGGGTGATTCGTGGAACAGGAGTGCGCCGCTCCATCGCGCTGCCGCGACCCCGGCCGCGCTCCCGGCGAGCACGCCGGCGAGCACGGTGCGCACGCCGTCTCCGACCACCATCGCCACGACGCGGGGACGCGGCGCGCCAAGCGCCAGGCGCACGCCCAACTCCTGCCGGCGCTGCACCACGCCGTGCGCGATCACGCTGTACAAGCCCACCGCGGCAAGCACGAGCGCGAGCGTGCCGAACGCGACGAACATGGTGGCGCCCAGGCGCCAGCTGTCCATGGCCGGATCGATGATCGTGCCTAACGGAACCGCGGTGAGGTACGCGGCGCCGGGCATGAGCGGTTGCAGCGCGCGGCGCACGCGCTCAGCCGACGCGGCCGCGTCGCCCTCGACGCGGACCAGCAGCATGCCCGTCGATTCGGTGTCCTGCGCGATCGGCACGTAGTAGGCGAAATCACGCGTCGAGCCGAACGAGCGGAGGTGGAGATCCTCCGCGACACCGACGACGGTGGTGCACGGCATCGTGTCCGCGTCGAAGCGGATGCACTTGCCGAGCGGAGTCTGTCCGGGCCACAGCGCGCGCGCCATGCCGGCGCTCACCACCATCACCGGAGCGGCGCCGGAGCGATCGCCCGCCGTGAATCCGCGGCCCAGCAGCAGCCGGGTGCCTAACGTGCGGAAATACGAGGTGTCGCCCGCCTGCATGATGAAATTGCCGAGGAGCGACACGCTGTCGATACCGGCCACGTACAACCAGCGACCCTCGAATGCCCAGAACGGCACCGACGCCGCCGGCGTGGCCGCGACCACGCCGGGCTGTGAGGCCGCCGCGGTGGCCAACCGGTCCTCGAGCGCCTTTCGCTCGGGCGTCGGCATCTTCACGCCGCGCATGTTCTCGGTGACGACCAGCACCGGTCGGACATCGTAGCCCATGTGGAGCTGCCGCACGTTGACGAGGCTGCGCACGAAGAGGCCCGCGCCGATCAACAGGACCACCGAGAGGACGGCCTGCACGAGCAAGAGCGATCGGCGCAGCGGCGAGCGGCGATGACCGGCCTCGCGCGCGCCGGCACCCAGCAACTGGGCAATGTCGCCCTCGAGTGCGTACAGCGCGGGCGCGAGTCCAGTGGCAAGGGCCGCCAGCACCGTCAGCAGCAGCGTCATCGCCACCATGCGCCGGTCGGCGAACAACAGCGTGCCGGCCGCATCGTGCACGAAGAGGGCGCGCACGGCGGCGCCGCCCCATTGCGCCACCGCGAGCCCCAGGACGCCGCCTAACGCAGCCAGCAGCAGGCTCTCGGTGAACAGCTGCCGCACGAGCCGCGCGCGGCCAACGCCTAACGCAAGGCGCAGGGCGATCTCGCGGCGCCGGGCCAGCGCCCGCGCCAGGTGCAGGTTGGCGACGTTGGCGCACGCGATCACGAGCACGATGAGCGCTACGCCGCTCACCCACACCACGATCTTCGCTTCGGGGCCAGCGGTCGGGCCGCGGTCGGCCTGGACGGGTCCGAGCACCGCGTGCGAGCGCTGCCCGCGGACGGTGGCCGCCCACTCCGGATTCTGGGGCTGCTGGCTCAGGCGGCTGCGGACGAATGCGTCTGACAGGTCAGCAATCGCCTGCGCGACGGTGACGCCCGGCGCGCGCTCGACGGCAATCTGGAACGACTGCCAGTGGTAATCGCGCGTGTGGTCCTCGGGGCGCATGTTCCACGCGAACGCCGCGAGCGGGAGCCAGATCGCTGGGGCGCCGGAGACGTCGCGGTCATCGAGACCGGCGAACGCCTTGGGCGCGACGCCGATGACGGTGAACCACAGGCGTCCGATGTGCAGCTTGGTGCCGAGGACGTCGCGTCCGCCGAATACGGCCTGCCAGTAGCCGTAGCCGAGCACCGCGACCTGGGCGCCGACGGGCAGGCTGTCCTCGTCGGCGCGAAAGAATCGGCCTAACGCAGGCCGCGCGTCGAAGAGGCCGAAATAGGCGGCGCTCACGCCGGCCACCGGGATGGCATGCGCCGCGTCGCCATCGCCCACCGCGATGTTGAACGTGGTGAAGCCGGTCACCGCATCGAGCGTGTGCGTAAGGCGTCGGAGGTCGATGAGCCGGGCGATGGACGTGTTTTCGTTGACCGTTTCCTGGCGTGCCACCGTTTGCGACCAGTACACGCGATTTACGCGCGACGGATGCCTCAGGTAGGCTGGAGGCCGGAGCAGCAAGCGGTCGACGACGGCGAACATGGCGGCGTTGGCGCCGATGCCAAGCGCCAGCGCGAGCACGATGCCGGCGGCGAAGGCGGGCTTCGCGCGGATGCCGCGCGCTGCGTAGCGGACGTCCTGCCCGATGCTCTCGATGAAGGCGGTCCCGCGGCGGTCGCGGCTCTCGTCTTTGGTGCGCTCGACACCGCCGAAGGCGACGCGCGCGCGGCGGGCTGCGAGCTCCGGTGGGATCCCGAGTCGTTCGTACTTCTCGGCTTCCCGCTCGAGGTGCACGCGGAGCTCGGCGTCGAGCTCGCGTTCCATGTCGCGGCGCCGGAAGATGGCGCGGGCGCGATAGCGCAGGTCGCTCCAGAGTTCGCTCAGCATCGTGCCTCCCGGACAGCGGGGACGTCCACTGTCTCCCCGTGTGCTTCTACAGGACCACGCAACAGGATGTCGATGGACTTGTAGAAGTGCAAGGGGAAGGCGTATAGAGGCGCGTTGGGCGGCAGGGCCGGTCCGGTTCCGGCATCAGGACGCGCCATCGCATCACGGCTCGCAACGGACGCACGTCTGCCGACGGCGATAGCGTTAGGCGTGCGGACGCGCAGCCGCCCAAGGATATGGGATTGCCCCCGGTGGATTCGAACCACCATTCTCGGATCCAAAGTCCGATGTCCTGCCATTGGACGAGGGGGCAGCAAACGCTCAAAGCTACACGCCTACTCTGAACGACTCAAGCAGCCGCACGATGCGCGTCAGTCGATCAGCTGCACGTCACCGATGCGCTGGAGTGTGTGCGTGAGGACGACGGGCGCGTGTACCGCGCGCTCCAGTGCGGCTGCATCCGGCGCCACGTCGAATACACCGAACACGGTCGAACCGGACCCGGACATGCCCGCGCTCACGGCGCCCGCGTGGCGCAACGCTTGGATGTAGCGTACGATCTCCGGATGCCGCCGGCTCACCGGCGGCTCGAGATCGTTGGGCACCTCGCGCGGAAAGGACGTCCACGCCCAAATGTCCTCGTATCGGACGGCCTTCGGCTCCCAACCGGCCGCGGCCCGGTCGGCGTCGAGCCACGCGTACGCGTCGGCGGTCGATACGCCGAACGGCGGACACACGAGCGCCACCCGCGCTTCGCCTAACGACGGCATCGCGAGCAGGGACTCGCCGCGACCCGTGGCGAACGCCGCCGGGTGCGGCGACCCGAGGTACGGCACGTCGCTGCCTAACTGGGAACCGATCTCGGCCAGCCGCTCGACGCCCAGCGGCTCCGGCGCGAGCGCGTCGAGCGCCCGGAGCACCGCGGCGGCATCCGCGCTGCCACCGCCCAACCCGCCGCCGACCGGAATGCGCTTGTCGATCTCGATCGCGAATCCGGCGGGCCACCGCGCGGCCTCGGCGTACGCGTCCGCGGCACGGAGCGCCAGATTTCGCTCGGGCGGTCCAACGTCCGCTCCGCGGCAGTCGACGCTGCGGCCGCGCGGTGTCGCGCGCACCGCCACGTCATCGCCTAACGCAAGCCGGATGAACCACGTCGCGAGGTCGTGGTAGCCGTCGGGCCGGCGGTGGAACACGTGCAGCAACAGGTTCAGTTTCGCGTGCGCGACGACCCGTGCCTCGGTGCTCATCCCGCGCGCTCGCCGGCCGCCCGCCCCGGCTCCCTTTCACCGCGCGTCACGTCGGCCGTGTCGCCCTCGTCGGCGCGAGACAGATCGCGGAAATGCAGGCCTAACCGAGCGAAGTAATAGATGCCGATGAGCGTGATCGGGATGTACGTGAGCACGTGAAAGCCCACCGCCCAGCTCGTCGCCCGCGCGGCATCCACGCCGTACAAGCCGAGCCCTTGCTGCCCAACGTATTCGAACACGCCGAAGAACCCCGGTGCACTCGGCACCGACACCCCGATCGCGATCAGCCCCTGCACGAGCAACGCGGCGCTGAACGGCGCACCGATCCCCACGGCCTTGAACGCGAGCCAGAACGCCAGGCCGTTCGTCAACCAGTGCACCACGGCCCAGAAGAACACTTCGAGGAACCGCCCCGGATGCCGGAGCACGCCTAACCCGGACGCGAACGACGCCAGCGCCTCGACGCCGCGCCGCTCGAGCCGCGGCGCCACGCGTCGCGAGAACAGCTCGAACAGCCGGATCATGCGGTCCGGGAAGAACACCACCAGGTAGAGCGCGAACACCGCGATCCCGACGAGCACGGCGCCGCCCACCATCCACGTGGCCACCGGTCGGCCGGCCACGAGGTGCTGGCGCGGAAACGCCGGGTCGAACAGCGCGGCGAGCATGAGGAGCAGCACCACGAAGGCGTCGAACACGCGGTCCACCGCCAGCGAGGCCAGAGCCGACGAAAACCCGACCTTGGGCGTCTCCCGCGTGAGCGCGTAGGCGCGGGCGAGCTCGCCGGCGCGCGCGGGCACGACGTTGTTCACCATCATCCCGATGGCCGTGGCCCGCCACAGGATGCCTAACGGGAGCCCGGGCGACACCGACGCCAGGATCGGCCGCCACCGCCGCGCCCGCAGCGGGAAGATCGCCGTCCCCGCGATCATCGCGCCGGCGAAATACCATAGATTGGCGTTGCGCAGATGCTGGACCACGCGCGAGAAGTCCACCGCGTGGAACGCCCAATAGAGCAAGCCTACGCTCAGCGCGATACCGAGCACGTTCCGCCAGCCGATTTTCACCGGTCGCGATCTCCGTGCACGCGCTACTCGACCAACGCGAGGTCGATCAAATCGAACAACTCCTGCACGCTCTCGCGCGAGGGGGGGGCGCCCTGCTGGCGGATCTGCTCGCGCAGCTCGGCGGCGCGCGCGAGGGCGCTGCGCCCGCGGTAGAGCAGGGACTCGATCGGCACCACATCCGCATCCGGAATCACGGCGGGCTCGCTCAAGGGCGTTGTCTCGAGGTTGCTCAAGCCCGTCAGGCCGTCCTGCAGCAGCGCCCGCAGCGCCGGACCCGTCGGCGTCCGCACGCGCCCGCGCGCCACGCCGGCCGTCGGTGCCGGCTGTGCGTTAGGCGGCGCGGCCGGCGGGGCCGCGGCAACAGCCGGTGCCGCGGCCGGCGCGGCGGCGCGCGGCGGGACCTGCTGCGCCGGCGATGCCATCGGCGTCGGCCGCACCGGCGAGGCGCCCGTGCCTAACTTCTCCAGCCCGCGCGCGATGTCGGCCGAGCTCAGGTCGGGATTCGTGAACAGGGCGGCGGCCGCGTCGAGCGCGGCGAGCGCGCCAGGCTCCAGCGCCGACGCGCGCGTGCTCCACTCGGCCGCGAACCGCGCCACCAGCTTCTCGCCGAAACTGTTCGCCGTCGCGCCTAACGCACGGACCGCGTTGCGCACGTCGCGCGACAGCCGGTCCCGCTGCTCGCCGCCCGTGTGCGCGCGCGCCTCGGCCACCACCCCGCGCAGGTGCTCCGCCAAGCTCACCACCTCGAGACGGAACCGCTCCGCCGGCGTCGTCGGCGGATGCGTCGCGGCCGACACCACGCCGGAGCTGCCGTCGCCATGGAAGAGCTCCGCGACCGGCACGATGCGGTCGGCGCGGCCGCTCTCGTCCGCCACCGCCGACAGCGCAGACTCGAACGCCACCATCTCGGTCATGTTGGTCGCGGGACGACCCGACGCGCCAATGTCGCGCGACACGCGGCGCAGCACTGCACCAGCCGTGGCGAAGAGCGCCGACTCTTTTGGACCGCACGGACGCGCCGCGCCCGCAAGCTCCATCGATTTGAGCGTCGCTTCGAGCGCCTCCATCACGTCAGGCAAAGGCGGCACGTCACGCACGTCGGCCACGCCGCGCAGCGCTCGCACCCGTTCGGTGGCGGACCCGATCACCGCCGGACTCGCACCGGGGCCCAGCGCGTCGAGCGCGCGCGCGAGCTCGAGCGTCTCCGCCGCCAGGAACCCGCTGCGCGAGCCGACCGTGCGCCCCGCCGTGTGCGGCGTGGCGGCGGGCGGCGCGAACCGCGCCAGCTCCTCGCCGCGCGCGCGGGCCCGCTGCTCCTCGAGCGAGCTCCAGCTCCTCGCCCCGCGCACCAACAGCCGCAGGTCGTCCACCGCGGCAACCAAGGCGGCGCTCGACGCCACATCCCACGGAACCCGCCGTTCCCGAACCGCGCGAGCCACGCGCTCAACCCCGGCTGCCACGGCCGCGATCGCCGTCTGTCGAGCCATCGTCGCGCTCCCGCGCAACCGATGCGCAGCAGCCATGAGTGCGTCGACGTCAGGACCCGTCCCACCGGGGCGTGCGGCCCCCAGCGTGGCGTCCATCTGGTCGATATACTCGGTGGCTTCGACGACGAAAAAGTCCAGCACGCGGACCGACGAACTCATGCAGGCTCCAACCGTGGGAACACAGGGGGCAGCAAGTTACGGACGATCAAGGGGCTCGGTCAACGCGACCGCGCGGCATCCATGGCCGTACGCATCTCGCGTACCGACTGGCCGATCCCAACGAAGATGGCGCGACTGACGATCGAATGACCGATGTTGAGTTCTTCTATCTCCGGGATCGCCGCTACGGGGCCGACGTTCCGCACAGTAAGCCCGTGTCCCGCGTGCACCGCCATGCCCAACCCGGCCCCGCGCGTCGAGGCGCGTCGCAGGGCGTCGAGTGCCTTGTCGCCACCGCCCAAGGCGTAGGTCCCGGTGTGCAGCTCGATCGCATCGGCGCCCAACTCGCGCGATCGTTCAACCGCTCTCAGGTCAGGATCGATGAACAGACTGGTCCGCAGCCCGGCGCGTTTCAGTCGCGCGACGCCATCGGCTAACCGAGCGGGATCCTGGTCGACATTGAGTCCACCCTCGGTGGTTACCTCCTGTCGACGCTCTGGAACCAGGGTCACCTGGTACGGCCGGAGCACGGTCGCGAAGTCGAGCATCTCGTCGGTCAACGCCATCTCAAGGTTGAGCACGGTCCGGATGCTTGTGGCGAGTCCGCGGATATCGTCGTCATGGATGTGGCGACGGTCCTCGCGAAGGTGCGCCGTAATACCTTCCGCGCCCGCATCTTCGCACAGCAACGCTGCCGCGATCGGATCTGGTTCGTCGGTTTTGCGCGCCTGTCGGAGCGTCGCCACGTGGTCGACGTTGATGTAGAGCCGCTGATGATTCGCTCGCATTGACTATTCGGCGTAGGTTCGCACCACTTTCTCTCGGAGTGACATCGTGAAGCGCTTCGTCGCAGTCCTCGTTTTCCTCGCAGCGTGCAGCACCAGCGCCGCCCAACAGCGGCCCACGTCGGCGGTGTCGGGCAACGTCATCGGTGCAGACACGCCCCGCCAAGCCGTCCAGCAATTTCTGGCCGCGGCGCACGCGCAGGACCTCAAGGCGATGGCGCTCGTTTGGGGCACCAATGATGGTCCGGCGCGCGACGTCGTCGACGCGTCGCAGCTCGAGAAGCGCGAGCTGATCATGCAGTGCTACGTCACACACGACTCGTACAGCGTGTTGAGCGAGGTTCCGGGCGAGAAGGGAGCGCGCATACTCGCGGTCTCGCTCAGCAAGGGCCAGTTGGCGCGGCAGTCCAAGTTCACCGCGGTGAAAGGACGCGGCGATCGCTGGTTCGTCGAAGATGTGCAATTGGAGCCGCTCAAGGATCTCTGCGCTGCGTCCTGACCTCGCGGGCAGGAACACAACCGCCCGTTCACGCGTTTACAATTCCGTAAGCTCGATGAGGACGCCTCCAGTCGCGCTGGGGTGGAGGAAGGCAATCTTCTTCCCCTCCGCGCCGATGCGGGGCGTTTCGTCGATGAGCCGGATGCCTGCCTTTCGACAGCGATCGAGAGCGGCATCCAGATCGGGGACGGCAAAGCAGATGTGATGGATGCCGGGTCCGCGACGCGCCACGAACGTGGCG
This sequence comes from Gemmatimonadaceae bacterium, assembly GCA_036376535.1. Taxonomy (GTDB): domain Bacteria; phylum Gemmatimonadota; class Gemmatimonadetes; order Gemmatimonadales; family Gemmatimonadaceae; genus JADGGM01. Next base: position 14,855 of record DASVAC010000183.1, read on the forward strand.
ATCGGCGAGTCGTCTCGCTCGGCTTCGAGGAGCTCGACGAGCGAGTCACCAGCGGCGAGACCCGCGATGTGGGCGCCGTCGGCATCGTCGAGCGGAACCTGTTCGAGTCCGAGGATGTCGCGATAGAACGGAAGGATCTGATCGAGCGCGCGCACGGCGATGCCGATGTGGGCAATGCGCGCGCGGCCTGACGGAGCGGGTGTCGTAGACGGCATCGGTCTTAAGGAACGGGTGTACAACGATAAACTACACAGTAGATTCGCGGCGGGCGAAAATACACGGGGGAGGCACGAGCAGTATGTCGAATGCATTGGCAGTAACGGATACCACGTTCGAGGACGAGATCGAGAAGTACGACGGCTTGGCCGTGGTCGATTTTTGGGCGACGTGGTGCGGTCCGTGCCGCGCGATCGCGCCGAGCCTCGACCAATTGGCGGTGGAGTACGTCGGGAAAGCGAAGGTCGCGAAATTGGACGTCGATGCAAATCAGAAGACCGCGATGCGGTTCAACGTGCGATCGATTCCGACCATTCTCTTCTTCAAGAACGGCAAGTTGGTAGACTCGGTCGTGGGCGCCGTGCCAAAGGCAAAGTTGGCGGCGAAGTTTCAGGAGCATTCCGTGTCGGAGACAGCGACGGCAAAGCAGGGTTGATCGCGTCGCTCCGATCGTCAACGAAGACCCGGTCTTGGCATCGTCCAGGACCGGGCTTTTTTTTCGCGCAGCGCTTAGACTGAGCGAGAGAGACGCCGGCGGAGCCGGCCAAGTTCAGTTCTCCAACCGACGCTGGTGGCGCGACCTTCGTGACGTCTCCTGCCGGACGCTTGTACGTGGTCAGCACGCCGATCGGGAACCTCGGCGATTTTACGACGCGCGCGGTGGACGTGCTGCGCTCGGTGCACGCCGTGCTCGCCGAGGACACGCGGCATTCTCGCCATCTGCTCGAGCACTACGAGATCAGCACGCCGCTCGTCTCGCATCACGGGCACAACGAGGCGCGTGAGACGCCGCGCATTCTCGAGCGACTGGAGGGCGGAGAATCGTTCGCGCTCGTGAGCGACGCCGGGACTCCGTTGGTCTCGGATCCCGGCGCGCGTTTGGTGCGAGCGGCATTGGACGCCGGCATTGCCGTCGTGCCTGTGCCGGGCGCGTCCGCACTGTTGGCCGCGCTCGTCGCATCGGGGTTGGACGCGGATCGGTTCACGTTTTTCGGTTTCCTGCCGCGCAAGGGACGCGAGCGTACCGAAGCCATCGATGCGCTCGAATCGCTGGCGCACACGGCCGTGCTCTACGAAGCACCGGGCCGAGTCGCCGACACGTTGGGCGAGCTCGAGCGGCACGGCGCCGGAGAACGGGAGGTGGCGGTGGCGCGCGAGCTGACGAAACAGTTCGAGGAGATGCGACGGGGAACGGTGGCGGAGCTGGCGCGGTACTACGCGGATGCGCCGCCCAAGGGCGAGGTGGTGATTGTGCTGGCGGGGCGTGTTCCGTCGTCACCCGATGAGGGGGCCGCGCGCGAGCGGGCGCGCGTGTTGCGAAAGGGCGGGGCGAGCGCGCGCGACGTGGCGCGTGCGTTAGTTGAGGAACATGGGCTCGCCCGCAACGCTGCGTACCGGCTGGCGCACGAGCCGGAGTAGCGTGTCCGAAAGACCCACGTGCCGTGAGTGGTCCATGCCGATCCGACGTGTTCTGTTCATCCTGCTCGCCGCCGCCGTTTCGTTAGGCTTGAGGCCCGCCGTGCGGCACGCGGGCGCGTCCGATCCCGACGGCTTGCGCATGACGATCGCGCGGCTCCAGTACGATGGCGGTGGCGACTGGTACGCCAATCCCTCGAGCCTGCCTAACCTGCTCGAGGCGATCGCCACGCGGACGTCGCTCAAGGTGGAGCGGACGGAAGCGCGGATCACGCTCATGGACGACCGGTTGTGGGACTATCCGTTCATCCACGTCACGGGCCACGGCAACATCCATTTCAGCGACGAAGAAGTGGCGCGGTTGCGCGAGTATCTCGAGCGGGGCGGGTTCATCCATTTCAGCGACAACTACGGGATGGACGAGAGCTTCCGGCGCGAGATCAAGCGCGTGTTCCCCGACCGGCCGTTGGTGGACGTGCCGCTGTCGCATCCCATCTATCACATCGTGTACGACTTTCCGCGCGGACTGCCCAAGATCCACGTCCACGACGGCAAGCCGGCCGAGGGGTTGGGCATTTTTCTGGGCGACCGGCTGGCCGTGTTCTACGATTATCAGTGCGACTTGGGGAACGGCTGGGAGGACACGACGGTCTACCATGATCCGCCGGCCAAGCACGAAGCCGCGCTGCGGATGGGCGTGAATCTGTTCGTGTACGCGGTCACGAGCCGGCCGGTGTCGTGACGGTCACGGGACTGGTCCGGCGCGAGCGGTCGCGGTTAGGCATCGCGATCCTGGCTCGCGGGCTGGCGGTGGGCGTCGCGGCGGCGGCGGTGCTGCTGGCCGCGAGCACGATTGCGTTAGGCGGCGCGCGGTGGATCACGCGGCCCTCGGCGCCGTTGGCATCGTGGGGGGTCGCGCTGGTGGCGGCGGCGATCGCGTGCTGGTGGGCGCGCGGCGCGGTGCGCGCGGCGGCGTCGTCGCATGCCGTGGCGCGGGCGATTGAATCGGAACGGTCGCTCCGGCGTGGGTCGGTGCGTGCGGCCCTCGAGGTGCGCGACGCCGGCGCGCTCGGCCGCTACGCGGCCGACGCGCTGGCGTCGCGCCTCGCGAGTGTCCGCGGGGCGCTCGCGCCCGCGGCGCAGCGCACCGCGCTGCGCCGAGGCGCGATCGCCGCCCTGGCCGCCGTCGCCGGCTTGGCCGTGTTGGGCGCGGCCAAGGGCGCCGCGCCCGACGGATGGCGCGCCATCCGACACCCCATCGGCGCCTTCCGCGGCACCATTCTGCCTCCGTTAGTCATCGAGAACGCCGCCCGCGAAATCATGCGCGGCGAGAAGATGCCCCTCCGCATCCGCGCGCAGGACCGCCTCGCGATCGAGCTCCACGTCCGCACCACCGGCTCCGCGTGGCGCACCCTCGCGCTGCCCGTCCGCGGCGGCGAAGCGGCCACGGAGCTCGGCCCGTTGGACGCCGACGTGCGCGTCGTCGCCAGCGACGGCCGCGTGCAGACCGATACGCTCGACGTCCACGTCACCGACCGGCCGTTCGTCGGTGACGTCGCGATCCGCGCGGTCTATCCGTCGTATCTGGGCCGAGCCACCGAGACCATTCCGACCGGCGAGCCGGCACGCGTCCCGCGCGGCACGGTGCTCTCGATCAGCGGGCGTGCATCGACGATGCTCGACGCGATCGCACTGGCGCGCGAGAAGGATACGGTGCGGCTCCGGCCGGACGGTCACGCGTTCGCGGGACGATTGGTCGCGCGCGAGAGCGGTCGTTGGGCATGGGCCGCGTCCGGCGCGCGCGGCGCCATTGCCGATGTGCCGCAACCGCTCGAGCTCGAGGTGGTGGCCGACTCGGCGCCGCGCATCGACATCGTCTCGCCCGCGCACGACACGGTCGTGCTGGCCGACGCGCAGGTGGCGCTGCGCCTCACCGCCGGCGACGACCACGGCCTCGCCGACATCACGCTGCGCACGACGCGCCGCGCGGCCGACGGCACGACGATGCCGCCAGTGGTGCAGGAGCTCGCGTCGCCTAACGCAACGGCGTGGACGGGCGTGGTGCCGCTCGACCTGGCGCCGCGCCAGCTCGGCCCGGGCGATGTGATGTCGGTCGTGGCGGCGGCCACGGACAACTCGCCGTGGCGGCAGACCACGCTGAGCCGCGAGATCGTGCTGCGCGTGCCGACGCTCACCGAGCAGCGCGACCGTGCGCGGGCGCTGGCCGACTCCACCGCCTCCGAGGTCGCATCGGCGGCGCGGAGCGAGCGCGACCTGGCCCAACGGACGGACGAAGCGGCGCGCTCGCGCGCCGACCGGGCGCCGTCCTCCGGATCGTCGCAGCCCAACGGAACGTCGGCGGGACAGCAGGGCTCGTCGCCGAAATCCATGTCGTACGAGAGCGCCGAGCAGGCCAAGGCGTTGGCGAAGGAGCAGCAGCAGCTCGCCGACCGCGTCCGCCAGGCCCAGCAGACGGCGCAGGCGCTCGAGCAGCAGTTGCGCGCCGCCGGGGTGATGGACAGCGCCCTCACCCAGCAGCTGCACGATGCCCAACAGATGCTGCGCGACGCGCTCACACCGGAGCTCGAGAAGCAGCTCGACGATGTCCTCAAGGCGACGCAGCAGCTCTCGCCCGATCAGGCGCGCCGCGCGATGCAGAACCTGGCCCAGGCCCAACAGAAACTGCGCGAGCAGCTGGAACGCAGCGCCGAGATGCTCAAGCGGGCCGCGTTCGAAGGGTCGATGCAAACGCTGCACGACGAAGCGCGCGACATCGCCAAGGGCGAACACCAGCTCGCCGACTCGTTGCAGCGCGGGGGAGCCCGCGGCGACTCGGCCGCGGCGCGCGACGCACAGCAGTTGAGCCAGCGCTCACGCGATCTCTCGCAGCACGTGTCCGATCTGCAGAAGCGGTTGCAGCAGGATTCCGCGCAGTCCGGCCCGCAGCAGTTGCAGGGCGCACCGCAGCGCGCCGACTCGTCCGCCGCGTCGGTCGCACGCGCGGCTCCGCCTAACGGAGAGGCATCGAAGCAGGGGCAACAGGGCCAACAAGGCCGGCAAGGACAAGCGGGGCAGCAAGGACAACAGGCACAGCAGGGCCAACAGGGGCAGCAGGGCGAACGCTCGCGGCAGGGACAGTCGGATCCATCGCGTGCCCAACGCTCGGGAGCAGCGAGCCAGGCGGCGCAACAGATGGATGCCGTGCAGCAGCAGCTCGCGGATGCGCGGAACCAGCAGATCCAGGAGTGGAAGAATCAGGTCACGTCGGAGTTGGATCGCTCGATCCAGGAAACGATGCAGCTCGCGCGCGACCAACAACGGCTCGCCGACCGCGCGCGCAGCGGACAGACCGACGGCCTGCGCGCCGATCAGAGCGCGGTGCAGCAAGGCGTGCAGCGCATCCAACAGCGGCTCGATCAGGCCGCGCGGCAATCCGCGCACGTGTCGGCGCAGTCGCAGGGAGCGATGGCCGATGCGAGCCAGCGCGTGCAAGCGGCCACGCGCAGCTCGGCCGAGAGCGCGCGCGGCGGTGGCGCGCAGGACATGGCGTCCGACATGGACGATGCCGCGGAGGCGCTCAACCGCGCCGCGGCGAGCATGGTGCAGGATCGCGCGCGCGCCGCGAACGGCGCGTCGGCATCCGGATTCTCGGAAATGATCCAGGCGATGCGCGATGCCGCGAAGCAGCAGGGCGCGGTCAACTCGCAGTCGGCCGGATTGCTGCCGGTGCCCGGCGGGCAGCCGTCGGCGCAGATGATGGCGCAGGCGCGTGCGCTCGCCCAACGCCAGCGCGACATCGCCAACGGCATCGACAACGCGGGCAACGGCGCGCAGCGCGCGGCGGAGCTGGCCAAGGAGATGCGCCAGATCGCCGACGCGTTGGACCGCGGCCGCGTGGATCCGTCGCTGCTCGAGCGCCAGCAGAAGCTGTTCCACCGCCTGCTGGACGCAGGCCTAACGCTGGAACAGGACCAGCGCGAGGATCAGGGCAAGCGGCAGGCGGAAACGGCGCGCATCGACACGGCCATTACGACGGGCACCGTCTCGAGCGGCCGCGCCGTCGAGAAATTCCGCGAGCCCACGTGGAACGAGCTGCGCGGGTTGACGCCCGACGAGCGCCGCGCCGTGCTCGAGTACTTCAAGCGGATCAATGCGGATCAGCCGTAGCGCGGCCGCGGCGCTCGCGGCCGCGCTGTGCCTAACGACGAGCGCCGCGCGCGCCCAGGCCACGGATTCGACCGGCTCGGCGTACCTGCGCGGGCAGGATCTCGAGACGCGCGATCAATACGACTCGGCGGCGATGGCGTACCGCCAGGCGTTGGTCCAGACGCCCAACTCGCTCGCCGCGATGCTCGGACTCGAGCGCGTGTACGCGCAGCTCGGCCGGTCCGACTCACTCCTGCCGATTCTCGATTCGGCGATCGCGCGGCAGCCGCGGCTCAACCCGCTTCGCGCCGCGCAGCTCCGCACGTACCGCTCGCTTGGTGACCGCGCCGGAATGCAGCGCGCGTTCGATCAATGGCGGCACGACGTGCCGCACGATCCCGCTCCGTATCAGGAGTACGCGCGGATGTTGATCGAGGACGGCTATACCGCGCAGGCCGACTCGGTGTTGCAGACCGCGCAGACACAGGTCGGCAATGCGCGCGGTTTCTCGTACGAAGTTGCGCAGTTGGACGCCGCAATGGGGAAGTGGGAGCCATCGGCGCGCGCGTGGCGTCAGGCGGTGTCCGACAATCCGTATCTGGCCGACGCGGCGGTGTTCGCGTTGTTTCCCACACCCACCGGCACGCGCGACGCGGTGCGTCGCGCACTCGCGGCGCCTCCCGT
>DASVAC010000184.1:0-57321 GCA_036376535.1 Gemmatimonadaceae bacterium
GATTCCGGGAGATATCGGTACGCCGTACGGTGACCGCTCACCATGCGGCCCACGAGCGGCAGGAGCCGTCGGAAATACACCTGGTACACGCCGCGCACGGCTGCCGACGGCGGCGCCGAACAATCGAGCACGACCAGGCGCGCACCAGGTTTGAGCACGCGGACGAGCTCGCGCAGTCCGGCATCGATGTCCGCGAAATTGCGCACGCCGAACGCGACCATCGCGCCGTCCACCGAGGCATCGCCTAACGGGAGCTGCAGCGCGTCGGCCACCACCGCCCGCACCGCCGCGTCACCCACCTTCGCGCGCCCCGCCCGCAGCATCGCCTCGGCGAAATCGGCCGCGATCACGGTGCCCCCGAACCCCGGGCGGCGCGACAACTCGACGCTCATGTCCAACGTGCCGGCGCACGCGTCGAGATACGACCCGCGCGGATGACGCTCCCAGCCGAGCACGTCGATCGCCCGGCGGCGCCACCGTCCGTCGATGTTGAAGCTGAGCAGGCGGTTGAGGAGATCGTACGTCGGCGCAATCTCGGAGAACATCCGCCGCACATACCGTCGCTTCACGACGGCGCTCGACTCCTCACCACTCACGACATCCGCCGCACCCCGTCCCCCGCCCGCACCCGCTGCTTCGAGCGCTTCGCGCCGTTCCGTGTCTACCGCAGACATTCAGGAAAACTTGGGCCGTCGCGAAAGGCTACGCAAGCGCGATGCTGCGTAGTGGGTCAATTTGAATCCCCAATCCATTGAGCTGTGCTGGCATCTACGCTCATGAGGAAACGGGCAACGCCAACGCAACCAGCGGAGGGCATCCGAACACACCTGTCCATTGGGGACTTTCAGAATCTGCTGGGAGACTGAACCACTACCCGATGCTGGATGCATGGAGCTCGCCGCACTAACTTGCGCGAGCATCGGCCGGTTGACCGTCTCGCACTCGATCGAGTTGCCGTCTTCCTACGATCTCTCGACCCTCCCAGATGCCGATGTCGCAACCCTCGCCAAGGAAGGACGGGAGGCGGCGTTTCGGGAGCTGGTCCACCGATACGAACGCCCCGTCTTCTCGCTCATCTTCCGCATGGTCCGCGATCGCGAGACCGCGGAGGATCTCGCACAGGACACGTTCGTCCGCGTCCTGAACCACATCGATCGCTATCGCCCCGAATTCAAGTTCTCGAGCTGGCTGTTCAAGATCGCGAACAACCTGACGATCGATCATCTCCGGAAACGCCAGCTCGACACGATCAGCATCGAGGGCTCGCCCCACGCCGCCACCTCGGCCGAAGCCGAGGCCACCTCGGTCGACGTGCGCTCGCACGATGAATCGCCACTCGAGGAAATCGAGTCCCGCGAGCTCGGAACCGCCATCGAACGCGCGATCGCGCACCTCCGGCCCGAATACCGCTCGTGCATCCTGCTGCGGCACGTCGAGGGGCGGTCCTACGAGGAAATAGCTGCCACCCTCGACCTGCCCCTAGGCACGGTCAAAACGTACATCCATCGCGCCCGGCACGAGCTGCGGGACGCCCTGGCGCACCTGCGCAGCTGACATGAAACCCTCTGGCACACTGCAACGTACGACATGGTGGAGGTCCCGTGGATAGACACCTGCTCCCTGAAGAGATCGACCAGTTGCTTGACGGCGACGTCGGCTTTGGCACGGCGCCGCTCAAAATGCATCTGCGCGCATGTGACACATGTCGCGCCGAGCTCGACGACGCGCGCGCGTTGGTCCGGCAGCTGGAGCATCTCCCCCACTACCAGCCGTCGGCCATGTTCGCTGACCGCGTGGTGGGGCACGTCCAGGTGTTCGTCCCGTGGCACGTCACGGCCCTCGACACGCTCCGCGGCTTTATGCCGCAGACGCGAACCGGACGCGCCTTCGCGTGGACCGGATTCGGGAGCGCGGCGGTGGTGCTCACCGCGGTGTCGCTCTGGCTGCTCACTCGACTCGACGCGGTGATCTTCGCGATCGACATGGCCGTGGGCCGAGTGCGCGCCGCAGTCGGCAGCGGACTCGCCGACGTGGTCGCGACGCTCTTCGGCAGCACCGCGGTCCACGCATTCCGAACGAGTGGGGCGGTCGGTCTCTGGATCGCGCTCACTGCGTTGTTGTTGCTCGCCGCGATCACGGCCCGCGCGATGCGCGCCGTGGTGGCGGGTCCGCGCCGTCGTTAGACGCCCATGCCGACCCGCCGCCCGGTGTACACGCGCGCCGCGATCCTGGCTGCCGCGCTTGCGGTTGCCACGTCTGTCACGAGCATCGCGGCCCAAGCCAAGCGCACTCCTGCTCGCGCAGTGAGCGTCGGCGATTCGATCGCCGCTGTCGTCGATTCACTCTCGCGCGACCCGAACGGTGTTGCCATCGAGCGATCCGTCGTCCAGCAGGGCGCACGGACCGTGAGCGCAGGCGAAACCGTGACCGGTTCGATTGCATCCTGGCACGGTCCGCTCGACGTGCGCGGAACCGTCACCGGAAACGCCGTTGCGTTGGGCGGCGACATCGTCGTCCACACGGGCGGCACCGTCCGCGGCGACGCCGTTGCGTTAGGCGGGCACGTCCAGCTCGACGGCGGCACCGTGCAGGGCGAGATGCGCTCGCTCTCGGCGCTCACGGTCGGGCCGTTGGCCAAGACTGTTCCGCGCACCCCGGCGCAAGCCACCAAGCGCTCGCTCTCGCTCGCGGTCGGTTGGTATCTCGTTCTCGCCGTAATCGGGTTGTTCGCCGCGCTCTTCGCGCGCGGCAACCTCGAGACCATCGCCGAGCGCATTCGCGATGACTTTTCGCGGTCGTTCCTCTACGGCGTCGCCGGGCAGATTGCGCTCTTGCCCGCGCTCGTGGTCGCCATCGTCGCCCTGTGCATCACGGTCATCGGCATCCTGCTCATTCCCTTCGCCATCGTCGGATTCGTCCTGGGCGGCGCCGGCGCCCTCGCGCTCGGCTTCCTCGCCATGTCGTACGTGACCGGCGAAGCCGCTATGCGGTGGCGCGGCGCAGTGTCCGCGTACACGCCGCCGCCCGTTGTGCAGTTCCTGATGGTTGGGCTCTCCCTGTACTTCGTCCTCTGGATGGTCGGGGGACTCTTGTCGTGGGCCGGCTGGTTGGGCGCAGTGCTGCGCCTGGTTGCCGCCATGGTCACGTGGGTGGCAGTCACCGTTGGCTTCGGTGCGACGCTCGCATCTCGCGGCGGTACCCGCGCGCCTGGTGGTCGCGTACCGCCTCCGCAGGTGCCGCCGCCGGTGTCGGACGCCAGTTGGCAGACACCTACGCCGGTGTCCGGCGTCGCCGCTGCACGCCGTCCCACGCCCCCGCCGCGCTCCATCCGACGCTGATGTCCGGACGCTGCACACGCCCATGGCTGGCCATCCTGGCGGCGGCCCTCGTGGCTGCGCCCGCTGCGACTGCGAATGCGCAGGTGTGGCGCACCGTGACCGCGTCGCGCCAGCGTGCATCGGCCGACTCGCTGCGGCTCCGCGTGTACTTCGGCGCCGGGACGTTCAATCTCGCCGCTGCGGCCGAGCCGTTGCTGTACAACGTCGACATGCGCTACGACGCCGGGCGCGTGCGCCCGCTGCACCGCTACGACGCGGCCACCGGGACGCTCACGATCCGCTCGGACAGCGCGATCGGGCATCCGTTCTCGCTCGACCTCAAACGCAGCGGGCTCAACTTCAACGGCCCGGGCGACGACCGCAACGGGACCGATCTCACTGTCGGCCTGGCGCGCGGCGTCCCGCTCGACCTGTCGCTTTCGTTAGGCGCGTGCGACGCGACGCTCGACCTGGCGAACCTGTCGGTGCGCCGGCTGCAGCTCGAGAGCGGCGCGAGCCAGACCACGGTCACGTTCGGCACGCCCAACCCCGTCGCGATGTCGTCGCTCGATCTCGACATCGGCGCGGCCGGCCTCACCGTCAACTCGCTCGGCAACGCCCACGCGTCGACGGTGAACGTGTCGGCCGGCGTCGGCGGCGCGGAGCTCGACCTGGGCGGCACGTGGTCCGGCACGATGAACCTGGTGCTGCGGGCCGCGTTAGGCGGGATCACGCTCCACGTCCCGCAGGATGTCGGCGTCCAGGCCCGCGTCGCCAAGACCCTCGGCAGCCTCGATGCGCCGGACCTCACCGAGCGCGACGGAACGTTCTACTCGTCCAACTGGAGCACGGCGACGCGCAAAGTGGTGATCGACGCCACGGCGACCCTCGCCGGCCTCGAGATCACCCGCGACTGACCGCTCCGTTAGGCACCGGGCGGCGCGGGGCGCAGCACCACCTGGGCGCCCCGTGACACGCCCAACGTCCCACCCGCGCTGCCCTCGCGCACGGCGATCTCGAGCAGCCCCGACGACCCGATCACCGCGACCACGTCGCCGGATGCGCCCTCGCCATAGGACCGCACGATCGGCACGACGCGGTCGCCGAGCACCACCGATCCTCCGCGCGGCGCGACGAGGTTCGTGATGAGGTTCCCGAACCGGTCCACCGCGATCACCTCGCCCGACACCGACCCGTCGGTGAGCCGCTTGGCCTCCGGCGTCCGGCGCACGATCGGCGCGTCGTAGGTCCGGCCCAACGCCTCGAGCGGCGACCCGCCCGCGAGCCGGGCGGCGGCCGGCGCGAAGACGTCGCGTCCATGAAACGTGGCCGACGCCTGCGCCGGAATGGCGAGCTCCACCACCCGCACATCCGACCGCAACAACGCCGGCGACAGCACGCCGTTGTCGGGGCCCACGAGAAACCGGCCGTCGCTCTCCACGGCAAGCGCGGCGCGCGATGTCCCCACGCCCGGATCCACCACCACCACGTGGATCGTGCCTAACGGAAACCGCCGCCAGTACCGCGCGATGGCGAGCCGCGCACCGTCCACATCCTGCGGCGCCACATCGTGCGCGATGTCCACCACCTGCGCCTGCGGGTACATCGCGTAGATCACGCCCTTCATCTCGCCGACGTATCCGTCGGCGGTGCCGAAGTCGGTGAGCAGCGTGATCAAGGCCATGGTCACACGGACTTACGCTTCCACCGTCCCCAGCGCCAGAGCGACATCATGGCCACGGCACGCCCCATCGCCGTGATCGAAATCGTCCACCAAATCCCGGCGGTGCCCCAGCGCGTCGCGGCCCACGCGGCCAACGGAAGGCGTAACACGGTGAACGTGCTGGACGTGAGCATCGGCGGCAGCGTCTCGCCCGCGCCGCCGAGCGCGCCTTCCAATACGAGCTCGCTGCCGCTGAACAGAGTCGATACGGCCGCGATGCGGAGGTAGTGCGCGCCTTCGGCGATCACCGCCGGGTCGCGGCTGAAGAGGCCGGTGAACTGCGGCGCCACCGTGTACTCGAGCACGGCGCCCACGGCGCACACGATCGTAGCAAATCCGGTCGCGATCCATCCAGCGGACGCGGCACGCTCGATCTGCCGCGCGCCGATGTTCTGGCCCACGATCGCCGCGGCTGCGGCGCCGCACCCCACGCCGATCATGAACGTCCAGCTCTCCACGCGTTGTCCGACGCCGAGGGCCGCGAGCGCGGGTGTGCCGAAGAGCGTGGTCGTGCGCGTGAGCAGCACGTAGACGATCGCGAACACGATGCCCGTGACCGCCGTGGGCAGCCCGACGCGCGAGATGCTCGCGATCGTGCGCAGCGCGATGTGACCGAGGCGGATCATCCGCCGGCGCACGAGCAGCGCGATGCCGAAGACGAACGCGACCGCGCGCGTCGCGATGGTCGCGACGGCCGCGCCGGCGATGCCTAACCGGGGCGCCGGGCCGAGGCCGAGGATCAGCACCGGGTCGAGGACGAGCGCGGCCGCGACGGTGGTCACGAGCAGCAGGAACGGCGTCCGCGTGTTACCCGACGCACGGAAGGCGGCGTCGATGGCGAAAAATCCGAAGATGAGCGGCGCGCCCAACAAGTAGGTGCCGAGGTACTCGATGCCTAACGCAGTCACCTCGGGCGGCGTGTCCATCACGGCGAACATCTGGTGCAGGTAGATCCGGCCGGCGACGGCGATCGTCGCGCCGATGAACAACGCGTACACCACCGCGTCGCCCACCGCGCGCGCGGCCGCATCGGGCCGGCCTTCGCCGTGCCGCCGCGATGCAACCGCCGTGAGCCCGACGCTCACCATGTCGGCGCCCGAAATGATCATCCAGATCCAGAACACCGATGTCGACACCGCCGCGAGGCCGGCGGCGCCGATTTTCTGCCCAACCCAGTACGCGTCGGCCGTATAGAAAAGCGTCATGAGCAGCATCGACATGACGGCCGGCAAGGCGAACACGGCAATCGCGCGCGGCAACGAGCCGCGCGTGATCGCCAGGTTCGCCGCGTACTCGCCGGTGACCGCGACGGGCGTGAGCCCGTCGTGGGGGTCCAACGGCAACGCGGCCGCCGGTTCGATTTCCGGCGGCCGCGTTGGACCGGGCGGCGTGACGTTCACGTCGCTCATGCAGCGCGTGCCCGGTTCACCGCGTCCACCACTCGTCCCGCCGCATCGTCCAGCGCCCGCGCCGCCGCCGATTCCGGCTCCGACAAGACGATCGGCACACCCTCGTCCCCACCCGCCCGGACCGGCGGATACAGGGGGATCTCGCCTAACAACGGGACGCCCAGCTCGTCGGCCAATCCGCGGCCGCCGCCGGATCCGAACAACGGCGTCCGCGTCCCGCACCCGGCGCACTCGAGCCAGCTCATGTTTTCCACGATGCCTAACACGGGCACGCTCACGCGCTGGAACATCCGCGCGCCGCGCAGCGCGTCGCCCACCGCCACCGGCTGCGGCGTGGTCACGATCACCGCGCCGTGCACGCGCGTCGCCTGCACGAGCGACAGTTGGGCGTCGCCGGTGCCGGGCGGCATGTCCACGAGGAAGTAGTCGAGCTCCCCCCAGTCCACGTCGCGCAAGAACTGCGTCACGATTTTCATCACGATCGGACCGCGCCAGATCGCCGGCTGGTCCCGCTCGATGAGAAAGCCGAGGCTCATCAGCTTCACGCCGTGCGCCATGAGCGGTTTGATGCGGTTGTTCACGACGGGCGGCGCTTCGTCCACGCCCATCATGCGAGGGATGTTCGGGCCGTAAATGTCCGCGTCCATGATGCCCACGCGCGCGCCGCGCCGCGCCAGCGCAGCCGCGAGATTCGTGGCCACCGTGGTCTTGCCTACGCCGCCCTTGCCGCTCGAGATCGCGAGCACGCGTCCGAGATTCGGGTACTCGACAGGCGTGGGCGGAGGCGGCACGGCCGCGCGTCGCGATTGCGGTTCCTGTCCCATCACGGGCAATGTGCGCCCGCCCTGCGGCGCGGCCTGCGCCACCGGCGCGGACGGCTCGCGCACCTGCGACGGATCCTTCACGTCCACGCGCACATCCGCCACGCCCTCTAGAGCCTCCACAGCTTGCCGCACCGCGCGCACCAGCGATGCCGGATCTTCCGCGGCGAGCAGGATGGTGAATCGCACCCGGCCTTCCACCGTCACGCCGACGTCGCGGATCATCTCCGACGACATCACGTCGAGTCCGGTGCGCGGATTCGTCACCGCGCGCAACGCCGCCGCGATGCGCGCCTGCAGTGGTTCAGGCATGTCGTGAGTCTCCTCGAACGTTCAGACCGCGCGCACCGCGCTGATCTCCGGCACCTGCATGCGCAGATGCGCTTCGATCCCCTGGCGCAGCATTCCGGCATCCATGTCGCAGTCCGGACAGTCGCCTCCGATGCGGAGCACCGCGACTCCGGTCTCGCCGTCGAATTCGACGAGCTCGATCACCGCGGCATCGAGACGCAACAGCGGCCGCATTTCCGTCAGCGCGTCGCGAATCCGCCGCTCGACGGATTCGTCACCGTGCGGAGCGTGCTTCCACAAGCTCATGGAGACGAAACCTAGGTGGACTTGGGCGTGGCTGCCAAGTCTTGTGGTTCTGTCTGATGGCCGACGAACTCGCGCGCCGCGCGCAGCACCCGCTCGCGCACGGTATCCAACGAGCCCTGAATGAGCGCGCCCGCGGCACGCGCGTGACCGCCGCCGCCGAACTGGCGCGCGAATACGTTCACGTCCACCGATCCGGTGCTGCGGAACGACGTCTTCACCTGACCGTGCGCGAGCTCGCGGAAGAAAATCGCCATGCGCGTGCCGGCGACGCTGCGCGGGTATTCCGCGATGCCATCCAACTCTTCGGGAAGCACGTGGTACCGCTCGAGCGACCCCGCCGGCAGCGACACCCACGACAGGCCGTACGCCGCATCCACCGACAGCGACTCGAGCGCTTCGCGGATCACGCGCAGCCGCCCAACGGAGACCGACGCATAGATGCGCCGATACATCTCTTCGGGATCGACGCCCGCCGCGAGCAGCTGGCCGGCCATCGCGTGACAGCGCGGCGTCGTGTTGCTGAATCGGAATCCGCCGGTGTCGGTGAGGATCGCGGTGTAGAGCGCGCGCGCGATCTGGGGCGTGAGCGCGAGATCGAGCACGCACGCGAGGTCGAAGACGAGCTCGCCCGTTGCGCAGGCGGCCGTGTCGGCCATCACGATGTCGCCCGCCGGCGCATCGCTCGGCACGTGGTGGTCGATGACGACGTGCGGCACGCGCAGCGCACGGACGGTGTCGGCGAGGTTGCCTAACCGGCGCACGTCGTTGATGTCGAGCACGACGAGCAGGTCGACGTCCTCGATGGCGCGCGCGCCCGCCGCGCTCCGCTCATCCACGCCCTCGAGCAGGAACGAGAACATCGACGGCCACGGCGTCGGATTGACGATGCGCACATGGAGCCCGCGTTGGGCGAGCAGGAGCGCCATCGCCGCTTCGGATCCGCACCCGTCGCCGTCGGCGTTGATGTGCGTCGACAGCGCGACCGTGCGCCCCGGCCGCAGCTCCGCGCCGATGCGCTCGGCGGCCGCGCGACGACCGGGCGGTACGGTTAGGAGATCAGGGAGTGCCAAGGTCATGACGTATGAATAGCAAGCGGCGCCCCCGGTGAGAGGCGCCGCTCGCGTTGCAAGAATCGCGCGGTCAGTCCGCGGCGGCGGCGGACGGCGTATCGATCTTTTGCTGGAGCCGCGAGTGGAAGCGGCCGTAGGAGAAGTAGATCACGAGGCCGATCACGAGCCACACAACGAGACGGATCCACGTGTCGAGCGGTAGGCCCAACATGAGGCCGAGGCAGCACAGGATCCCCAGAATCGGCACGACCGGTACGAATGGCGTGCGGAAGGGTCGATGCAGATCAGGACGCGTGTACCGCAGGACGATAACGCCCGCGCAGACAATGGCGAACGCGAGCAGCGTCCCAATGTTGACCAACTCGCCAAGGAGCTGGATCGGGAACAATCCGGCGACGATGGCGGCGACTGATCCCGTGAGGATCGTCGTGATGTACGGCGTCTTGAACCGCGGGTGCACCTTCCCGAACACCGGCGGCAGCAGTCCATCGCGCGCCATCGAGAAGAAGATGCGCGGCTGACCCATCAACATCACGAGCACCACCGAGGCAAGCCCAAGAATCGCGCCGATATTGACGATTTCCTTGAGCCATGCGAGGCCGGGGCCGGCCTTTTCGATCGCCGCGTACACCGGGAAGGCGACGTTGAGATCGGTGTAGTGCGCGAGGCCGGTCATGACCAACGCCATCAAGATGTACAACACCGTACAGATGCCTAACGAGCCGAGGATGCCGATCGGCATGTCGCGCTGGGGATTTCTGGCTTCCTGGGCCGTGGTCGACACGGCGTCGAACCCGATGTACGCGAAGAAGATCACGCCGGCGCCGCGAATCACACCGCTCCACCCGAACACGCCCCACTCTCCTGTGTTAGGCGGAACGAACGGATGCCAGTTCTGCGCGTTCACGTAGGCGAACCCGAAGCCGATCACGAGCAGGACGATCGCGACCTTCACGAACACGATGATGTTGTTGAAGTTCGCCGACTCTTTGATGCCGATCACCAGCAGCGTGGTCATGAGCCCGGCGAGTATCAACGCCGGCAGGTTGATCAGTGCGCCGGTGGGATGCAGGTGCCAGCCGCCGGTGACGCTCAACGGTGCGTTCGATAGTGCGGCTGGAATGTGAAGGCCGATGTCGTTCATGAGCGCGGTGAAATAGCCCGACCAACCGACAGCGACCGTCGCAGCCCCGAACAGGTACTCCAGAATCAGGTCCCACCCGATGATCCATGCGAGCAGTTCGCCCAACGTGGAATACGCGTACGTGTACGCGCTCCCCGCGATCGGGATCATCGAGGCGAACTCCGCGTAGCAGAGCCCGGCGAAGAGGCACGCGATACCCGAAAGAATGAACGAGAACACCACAGCCGGTCCCGCGTACTGCGCCGCCGCCGTCCCCGTCAGCACGAAGATGCCCGCGCCGATGATCGCGCCGATGCCCAACAAGGTGAGGTTGGTCGCCCCGAGCGCTCGCTTGAGCGAGCCCTCCCCTTCGGCGCCAGCCTCGTCCATG
The DNA here is from genome assembly GCA_036376535.1 of Gemmatimonadaceae bacterium. Lineage (GTDB taxonomy): Bacteria > Gemmatimonadota > Gemmatimonadetes > Gemmatimonadales > Gemmatimonadaceae > JADGGM01. The sequence goes on from DASVAC010000184.1 coordinate 10,452, forward strand.
AGCACGGCCATGCTCTTCGTCGAAAACAAGCTCATTCGGGATCTCCGTCGGAGACTATGGTGTCGCTGGATTACGCGCGCGCCGCGGGACAGGAAGGCAGGGGGCGGCGCCGGTGCTACGTTCACGAGGCGCGCACCACTTTGTCAAGGGATGCACGCCCCACGCTCTACCACAGCTCACACGGAGTAGTTGGGCGCTTCGCGGGTGATCGCGACGTCGTGCGGATGCGACTCGCGCAAACCGGCGGTCGTGATGCGGACGAACTCGGTCTGCGTGCGCAGCGCCTCGATCGTTTCGCAGCCGACGTATCCCATACCGCTGCGCAGACCGCCAACCATCTGATAGATCACGTCGCCTACCGGTCCCTTGTAAGGCACGCGTCCCTCGATGCCTTCGGGCACGAGTTTCTTCGGCGACATCTCGCCTTCCTGGAAGTACCGATCGGCGCTGCCGTCTTGCATGGCTGAGAGACTCCCCATGCCGCGGATCATCTTGAAGCGCCGACCCTCGAGGAGGAACGACTCGCCGGGACTTTCTTCTGTTCCCGCGAGCATCGATCCCATCATCACCGACGACGCGCCGGCTGCGAGTGCCTTCACGATGTCGCCCGAGTACTTGATGCCGCCGTCAGCGATCACCGGCACGTCACCCGCGCCTTCGATTGCCTCGAGCACCGCGGTGAGTTGCGGCACGCCGACGCCGGTCACCACACGCGTGGTGCAGATGGAGCCCGGACCAACGCCCACTTTCACGGCGTTGACGCCGCGTTCGACCAACGCTGCCGCGCCTTCACGCGTCGCGACGTTTCCAGCGATCAACTGCACATCGGGGAACAACTCGCGAACGGAAGCCGTCGCCCGCAGCACCGAATCGGCGTGTCCATGTGCGGTGTCGACCACGAGCGCGTCGACCCCGGCACCGATGAGCGCAGTGGCGCGCTCGATCATGTCGCCACCGGCGCCGATCGCCGCGGCCACACGCAGCCGCCCGTGCTGATCCTTGTTCGCGGAAGGAAATTGCCTGCGCTTGTGGATGTCCTTAACCGTGATGAGCCCGCGCAGCTTCCCGCCTTCGTCGACGACAGGCAGCTTCTCGATGCGATGCTGACCGAGGATGCGCTCTGCTTCCTCGAGCGTCGTGCCGACGGGAGCGGTGACCAGACGGTCTTTGGTCATCGCATCGTGCAGGGGACGGTCGAGGTTGCGCTCGAATTGCAGGTCGCGATTGGTGATGATGCCGACGAGCCGGCCTTCGCGATCCACGATCGGCACGCCCGAAATCTTGAAGCGCATCATGAGCGCGTTCGCTTCGCGGAGCGTCGCGTCGGGCGCCAGCGTAATCGGATTCAGGATCATCCCGCTCTCGGACCGCTTCACGCGATCCACTTCAGCGGCCTGTCGATCGATCGACATGTTCTTGTGAATGACACCGATGCCGCCGGCGCGCGCCATTGCGATCGCCATCTCGGATTCGGTGACAGTATCCATCGCCGCGGAGACGAGCGGCAGGTTGAGCGGAATTCCGGTCGTGAAGCGCGACGTGGTGCTCACATCCTTGGGATGCGAATGCGAATGTCGCGGGACGAGCAACACATCGTCGAAGGTGAGCGCGTATCCGTCGCGAACGCGAGACCCCCCCTCTTCAATGCGCGACGGCCCGCCTTCCACTGAGGTGGAACGGGCGGGCCGGAGGGCTGACGCGCGAGTTGTGGTAGCCATAGCCAAAGCTAAGGAGTGCACCGGGACGCTGCAAGCGCGCAGCGCCCTATCCGCATGCTAGATCAGTCGTTTGCGCAGCCGCCGGCGCACGCGCGCGCGTGTACCGAACGGCAGGAAGAACGCCGCCGCCAACAGCACCGCCTCGAGACTCTTCGGCGTGAGATCGCGAGGATCTCCGTCCCAATGGTCCGCGAGCACGTCGGCGCCGGCGTGCGAGATGAGCCGGTCCAACGCAAGCATGATGACGTAGATGTCGTCCACCTGGCCGATCACCGGAATGAAATCGGGAATGAGATCGAACGGCATGATCACGTATCCGATCGCGGCGCCCACGAGCACCTTGTCCATGGTCGACACGCGCTCGTCGGTCAGCAATCCCCACAGCAGGCGCAGGTACGCGGGGATGTGCCTGATGGCTCCGAGAATCGTTCGCTTCGCGCCACGGCGCGGACCACGACGCGAGCGCTCGCGCTCCTCGCGCTCTTCGCCCTCTTGGCGATCCCGCGTCGCGCCGCCGAATATCCTCGTGCGTCGGCCTTCACGTTCCTCGGAACGCTTCGTTCGCAGACTCATGACGCACCTCCCGTGGGCTCCTGCGACTGCGACTGCGCTCCGTTAGGCGGCGGACTCGAAGGCGCCGGCGGCGTGTCGGCCGAAGTCGTGCCGTCGGCCCGTTCGGTCGGAGCAGCCCGGCTCGCCGTGCGCGCGGCCACTTCCATCACGTCCGACGCAACAGACTTCCCTGCCGCTGCGACGCCCTGCAGCACGCCCATCGCTTTGTTCAGGAGGCCCATCGTCTCCGCGATACCGGTCGCGGAAACTCGGCCCGCCCGCAGGCTGTCTTCGACGCCCTCGGCAAATCGCTGAAGGACGTTGGGCGTTTGCGCTGTCTTCTGCGCGTAGCGCGACTCGAGAAACTCGACGTAGTCGAGAAACTGATACCCGCGCTCGTCCGGGAGCGTGTCGAGCTTGCGCAGGATGCGATCCCGCAATGTCTCGTTCATGTCATCTACGGCAATGACGGCGTCAGCCGTGCCAGCGAACGCGGCGGCCTCGCACGTCGATATGCACGTAAGGATGACTATATCGGCGGCTGGTGTACACTCCCATGCCGCCAACCAGCTCGGGATATTCGGCTTCGACCGAGTCCACGGCCTTGGCCACGATCCGTGCGTCCTTCCGGTCGATCTTGCCATTGCCGTCGGCGTCGATGGCGACATCGAGCGCGTCGCCGAATTGATGGCGGCTGTCGCGCGCCGCGCGTGGCACGTGGCGATTGTAGGCCGGCGTGCGGAATCCCGAGTGCAGATCGAGCTCCACCGGAACGTCGCCGGTCTCCCGGCCGAGTGAGCGCGAGATTCGCTCGAGGACCAATTCCAACTTGTCGAACACCCGCGGGTCCATCGCCGCGTACCTCGGCCACTGGTCCTGGCCGTCGCGCGACAGGAAATCGCCAAGGCGTAAATGCGCCGACACCGGAAGGTCGACCTCGTCGGACGTCACCTTGACGAAGCCCTCGGGACGATCCGTCGAGTCGGCGCGGTGCCGCTCACCACGGTAGAGGCCAATGCGATAACCGTCGAGCACTGCGCCGTGCTTCTTGTCGAACGGAACGAGCACGGCAAGGGACATCCCCTCGATCACATCCCGTTGCGCGCCGTGCAGCAGGGCCAGGCGATAGAAGCCGGGCTCGCTGGGTGCGATCAAGGTGTCCCCGGAGTACGTGAGTGCCGTGTCCTGCAGGCGCGAATCGCCGACGCGCTCCCACGCGTAGCGCAGTGTGAGCGTGTCGTTAGGCAGCGTGATCGGGTAGTCGACGTGCTCGCCCGGGAGGGCGACCGCCAGCTTCAACTCGCCGCTCTTGCCTAACGCCGCCGGCGCCGGCTCCGCGCGCAACGCGAGCGCGCCGAATGCGCTGTCGACGACGATGTCCGGTGTTGCCATGGCGCGCGGCGGGTGGTACCAGCCGACGATCGCGCCGGCGGCACCGAACCAGAACGCCAGGGTGAGCAGTTTTTTGAGACGGCGGCCTGTTGCCGAGGCCGCTACCGCGATAGTACGCCGACCGGAGTCTGACGGCCGGCCGCTATTCACCGCGAGCCCCAGCGCACGCGCTCGCCGCGCGTGTCGATGTGAACGAATGGTCCGTGCGCGCGCGTCGCGTGATAGAGGCCCACGCCACCCACCAGGTCCGGGTGCGCCGCCTCGACGCGATCCACGGCCGCTCGGATGATGCGGGCGTCGCGCATGTTCACGCGTCCATCGTGATTCAGATCGTCCATCCGGCCAGACTCGTTGTTGTCCACGAACACATCCGCCGCATCCCCGTATTGGTGCCGACTGTCGCGCGCGCGACCACCGCGCTTGCCGACGCCGAGTCGATTGTATTCCGGCGTGCGGAACCCCGACATGATCGTCAGGTGCCTTACGCGAACGCCGTGCGCGTTCAAGTCATCGATGACAAGCTCGAGCTTGTCGACCAGTTTCGGACTCAGTGCCAGATACTTCGGCCACACATCTTCTTGATCGTGGGTGAGGAAGTCGCGGAGCTGAAAGTGCTCCGACACCCACGTGTCTTCGTTCTCCGGCGTTACTTCGATGAAGCCGTCCGGATTGGCGTACATCGAGTCGCTAGAGGCGTGCCGTTCGTGCGGCCACGTGCCAAGCCAATAAGCGCCAATTTTTCCTTTTTGTTTGGCGGCGAACGGAACGAGTGAAATGAACGAGAGGGGCTGCGCGACGGCGCTGTCGTGAACCGTGTAGATGCCGGGCCGATCGAGCGCGCTGTCGCCGAACAGTTCCTGCAATGCGTCGATCCCGTACGAGGGGTGCGACGGGCTCACGAAGAGCGCGCGAAGTTTTCCGCTGCGTCCAACGAGCGAGTCGAGAAACCAGAGTCCGGCCTTTGCTGGGAGGGGCGCGCGCGCTGGGATCAGCGTGGCGCTCAAGTCGTGCGATGTGACGGGAATGCGCGCGGCATTGGCGCGCGGTGCGGCGCCTGCAGCCGCGACCAACGCGACCCCGGCGCCGACAACTCTCATGGCGCGTCCGTAGCGAAACGCGCCTGCTTGTACACGGCTCATCGGCGCCTCCCTGGCAACCAGACTGACGGCAACAACACGGCCGTCTCTTGGCTTTGCGCGTCGGCAGTCGTAGCCGACTTGCCTTTGGCAAGGAGCCCCCGTCAAAACGGGGGAGGAACTCCCATAACCTTAGGGGGGACGCACTTGGCAGGAAGGCGCAACCCGTGACTACAGGCCAACTTGACTGACCAAACGGTCAATAAATGAACACGGGAGTTCCGACCGGAACGATGCCGTACAGGTAGTCGATATCCTCGTTGCGGAGTCGCACGCATCCGTGGCTCGTGGCCTCGCCAACCGACCTCGGCTCATCCGTGCCGTGCAGCGCGTAGCCGTCGCCGAGATTGAGCCGGTGGCCGCCGAGCGTGCCGCGATACTTGCGCTGATTGGTTCCGTAAGGCGGGACGATGATGTTGCCGCCCTCGATGATTTCGCGGCCTTCGCCCGACGCGTACGGCACCTCGCGGCCATCGCGGTATTTCTTGACGACGTCGTTGCCGTCGACGGTGATGATCGCGCTGTCGCCTAACGCGACTTTCTGGCCGCGCTTGAGCATCACCACGCCCAGGCTCTTCTTGTTGGCGATCTCCAGGAAGTGCCAGTCGGGCGGCACCCACACTGGGCCGGCGTCCTTGCTCTGCACAGTTAGGCGGCCGCGCGGTGTGTCGAACTTGTACTCATCGCGGCCGTCCTGCTTCACCAGCGTCTTGCCGCTGCCCACCGCCACGCGCGTCGTGTAGAACACGCTGTCGCCTAACTTGTACCAGAGCCGCCGGTCGGCGATGCTCACCACGATGTACGGCTTGTCCGCGTCGGGACCCGGGCTCGCTTCCGCCATCGCGCGGCGGAGCGAATCGGCCGTCACGCCGGCGTCCCGCCTGACTTGATCCAGCAGGTCCCAGTTCCGGTTGAACACGATCCGGCTGATGTCCCGCTTGTAGCGCACCTGCAGCGTCGAATAGAGGAACGCACCCGTGGCGGCGGCAACGACGAGTGCACTGCCGGCCAGGATGTACGCGCCGCGCGGAATCGAACGCAGAACATTCATCGCGCGGCGGCCTCGCGGGAACGGGCGCCCTCAGTAGAAATAGACCACCATCCCCTTGGTTACGTTAGGCACGATCGCATCCAGGTCTTCCGCCCGCGCGCGCACGCTGCCGGGCATAGTGTACGACGAGTCGTCGAGCGGTCCGTTCGTCGGCAGCGAATAGATCACGGTCCCGCCATCCAGAACGATCGCCACCGGACCCAACGCCTTGGTCAGCGTCCGTTGGGCAGCGGGCGGCGGCTTGAGCCCGCGGTCCGTGTACACCCATTCGGGGACCTGCCACGCATCGCTGTCGCTCAACACCGCTTGCACGGCGCGCGTCCCCCGCGGCACGGCGAGATGCACCGTGTCCGGCGGCGTTCCGATGCGGCGCTCGGGTCCCATCCGAATGGGAATCGCCCGCAGCAGCGCGCCCTCGCGCTCCAGGTACATGCGGCCGCTGTCCACCGAGATCGCGAGGTGAATGTCCTTCCCCCAGCGAGCCTGACGACGGATCAGCTCCATTACCATCTGCAGGCGCTTCGACCGCGAGCTCAGGATCGCGTCCGCGCGCTGCCGCTCGAACTCGTCCATGCCCGCGCGCAACCGCACCGTCTCGGCCTCGTATCGTCCCCGCTTGTACACGAGCCATCCATCCAGCGCGCAGCAGGCGATGATGATCAGCACGATCGCCGACAGCAGACCGGGATGCTTACGACGAAAATCGGAGAACGTCGGCTTGGGCGGGACAGGCGGCTCGCGTGGGACGAGCCGCCGGATGGACGGATCGTTCGGAATGTGGGGCGATGTCACCGGGCTACGATGCTGAGCACGTCGAGCAATGGTACTCCTGAGGGTTCACTGCGTCCCGCGCGCACGCGAGCGGTCACCGTGATCGCGGTGAGCGGGTCGATACGCTTCGCTTGATCCACCAGCGACGACGGCAGAGCCAGATACAGCAAGGAGTTCTCCTGGCCTGGGCCGCGCGCCAAAATGTACGGCTCGTCGGGCGCCATTCCTTTTCGAAGCGGGTCGGCCGTCTCCACGGCAATCTTCTGGACGACCCACCGAACGACCTGCCCGCGATACCGGTCCGGCTGCGACCGGAGATCCGCCGCGCTGATCGTGGTGAGCACGGTGCTGTCCGACGGACCCAGATCCTGCGCGCGCACCCACCCTTCCACCTGCACGCGGACCCACCCTCGATCGCGCGCCACAGCAGTCACCCGCGCGCTCGAATCGATGGTGCCGAGGGTTCCGGCATCTGGTGCCGTGTAGAGCGTGGTGCGCCGCGCGAGCGCCAGCGCGGTCACGGCCTGCGTTGCACTATCCGGCGTCACGTCACCCTCGGCGACGGCCGTCGTGTCGCCCGACGACTTTGCGGCAGGCGGCGCGTGACGCGCCACTGTGGTCGGTGCTGTCGGTGCTCGGCGCGCAGCAGGCTTCTTGACGGTCTCGCGCTTCTTCGCCGCGACGGTCGGCTCGCTCGCGCGGAGCGTGCTCGCGAGCAGCCATCCGGTACGTTGTACGCGAATCCATTCACCTCGCCCGCTCACCTTGGTGAGGCCGCTGCCATCTGACACCAGCGCGAGCACTCGGCCCGACCGCGACGGCGTGCTCCGAAGATACGCGCCGCCGTCGGCGTTCACCGAGATCGAATAGGTCCCGCGACGCCCGCCGACTACGCTGCGGTGTAAATACCCCTCCAGCGTCACCTTCGACCATCCGTGTTGCGTTGTACTAGTCGACACGGATGCGCCGGAGCGCACCTGGGCGACAGCGCCGGCATTTGGTGCGGTGCGCAATGCGGTTTGCGATGTCACCGTGGATTGCGCAGCGAGACACAGCGGCGTGAACAGCACCCCAGCGATCCAACTCGCGCGAATCGCTGGATGGGGAGTGTGAGGGCGCATACATTTTGGTCGGCGCACGGCGCGCCGCAGTATACTCTTAGGTTTAAACACGGGCAAAGATGGCGACACAGGGGGCGAAAAAGCGGCCGGTAGTGCTGTTAGTCCTCGACGGATGGGGCTATCGCGCCGAACGCGAAGGAAACGCCATCGCGATGGCCCGAACTCCCACCTGGGACGCCCTCTGGAAAGGGCATCCGCGGACCCTGCTCGAGGCCTCGGGCTTGGCCGTGGGACTGCCGCGCGGTCAGATGGGCAACAGCGAAGTTGGGCATCTCAACTTGGGTGCGGGACGTGTTGTCCCGCAAGACATTGTCCGCATCGACGCCGCTATCCAAAGCGGCGACTTTTTTCGCAACGAGGTCTTCGTCAATCTCTGTCGCGAAACCAAGAAACGGTCCGCTACCCTACACCTCGTTGGCCTGATCGGCTCGGGCGGCGTGCACGCGGTCGACCGGCACCTGTTCGCGCTCATCGACCTTGCGTCCAAGCTCGAGGTGCCGCGCGTCGCGATCCACGCGCTGCTCGATGGCCGCGATACCATGCCCCGCTCCGCGCTGCGCTACATGGAGGAGACGCTCACGCACGCATCGCGTAAAGCGGTGGTCGCGTCGTTGGGCGGCCGGTACTACGGCATGGATCGCGACAAGCGCTGGGACCGCACCAAGCTCTGGTACGACGCCATGACCTTGGGCGTGGGACCGCAGGCCGAAGACCCCGTGGCCGCCATTCGCGCCGCGTACGACCGCGGCGAAAGCGACGAGTTCATCAAACCGGTGGTGATCGCCAAGCACGGCAAGCCGGTGGCGCCAATGCGCGACGGCGATGGCGTGATCTTCTTCAACTACCGGGCTGACCGGATGCGACAGCTCGTGCGTGCGGTCACGAATCCCGACTTCGATGCCTTCGAGATCGGCAACCGGCCCAGTGTGAACGCCGCGTCCATGACGATGTACGATGAGACGTTCACGATTCCCGTTGCGTTCCCGCCCCTCGTGCTCTCGCAAATCGTGGCCGAGGTGCTGGCGGAACACGGACGCACGCAATTCCGAACTGCGGAAACCGAGAAGTACGCGCACGTGACCTACTTCTTCAACGGCGGCTTCGAGTCGCCGTATCGCGGCGAAATTCGCGAGCTCGTGCCGAGTCAGAAGGTGGCGACGTACGACCTGGCACCGGAGATGAGCGCCAATCCCGTGACCGATGTGCTCTGCCGCGCCATTCGGTCGTGCGACCACGACTTCATTTTGTGCAACTACGCCAACGGCGATATGGTGGGACACACCGGCGTGATTCCGGCAGCCATTACTGCCGTCGAGACCGTCGACACCTGCCTCGGCCGTGTCCTAACGGCGGCCGATGGAGTGGGCGCGCGCGTGATCGTGACCGCCGACCACGGCAACTGTGAAATGATGATCGACCCCGAAACCGGCGGGCCGCACACGGCGCACACGACGAACCCGGTTCCGTTGGTCATCATCGACCCCGACGGCGAACGTCCGCTGCGCGGCGGCGGCGCGTTAGGCGACGTCGGTCCGACCTTGCTGACCATGCTCGGCCTCGAGCCGCCGCCCGAAATGACCGGGCGCGACTTGCGGCAAGCGCACTCGCACACCCCTCCTGCAGGAGTTCATCCGTGACGCGTACCTGCGCGTTCGTTTCATTGGCCGCGCTCGCCGCATTGGCGACCGCGGCGCCGGCGCAGGTCGGATATCCGCCGTCCGCCAGCCCGTATCGGGATTTTTCCAACAAGCAGGAATTCACGATCTATAGCGGCTATTTCACCGGTGCGACCGGACGCGCCGGCGTCGGGCCGCAGGGCGGCCCGATGCTCGGCGTGCGCTATGGCTTGAAGTTAGGCGGACCGGTGGAGCTCGACGTGCATGCCGCGCGCGTGTTCACCCAACGCGACGTCGTCTCGCCCGGCTTGATCGGCCCGTCGCGCAACCTCGGGAATTTCTCGCTGCCGCTCTACCTGGGCGACGTCGGCCTGACGTTCAACACGACCGGCGCCAAGAGTTGGCACCACCTGATTCCCACGTTCGGATTCGGAGGCGGCGTCGTCTCCGATGCCGGTACGAACAGGGACGTCGGCGGGTTCCGCATCGGGACGGGCTTCGCCATCACCTTCGGCGGCGGCCTCCGATACGTGCCGGGCGGCAACTGGTCCCTGCGCGCCGAGCTTGCCGACTACATGTATCAGGCGGAGTATCCGAATTCGTATTTCGCGACGCCCGCGGGCGGCAAGTCGGTGCTGCCGCCGTCATCGGCGCAGAACCAGTGGCTCCACAACGGCGTGCTTACGTTAGGCATCTCGTATCTCATCGGCCGCTGAGGCCGGCTCGAGGCGTATGCCGGCTTCCAAGGCCCAGCTCAGCCGTCGCGTCGAGTTCGCCGCGGCGCACCGCTACCGGCGTCCGGATTGGAGCGACGAACGCAATCGCGCCGTGTTCGGCCCGTGCGCGAACCCGAATTTCCACGGGCACGACTACCTATGCACCGTCACCGTCCGCGGCGTGATCGACGAGACGACGGGGATGATCGTGGACCTCGGCGCCCTGGATCACATTCTGGACGACGAAATCACCTCGCGCTTCGACCACCGCAACATCAACATGGACGTGCCCGAGTTCGCCGACGGGCGCCTCGTGCCGACCGGCGAGAACATCGCGCGGTTCATCTTCGAGTGCGTCGAGTCGCGGTTGCCCTCGGGAGTCGAGCTCGTGCGCGTGGACCTCGCCGAGGACGACACGCTGTCCGCGACGGTCGAGGCGCGTTAGGCTTAGATGCGCACCGGCGCGTGCACCGGTGTGATCCTGGCCGGCGGTCAGGCGCTCCGGTACGGCGGCGTGCGGAAGGGCCTCGAGCGCATCGGCGGACGCCGCATCATCGATCGCGTCGCGCAGGCGCTCGCCGACGTCGCCGATGAGCTGCTGCTCGTCGCCAACGATCCGGACGCCGTGTCCTGGCTGCCCGGCGTGCCCGTCACCGCGGATGTGCGCCCGGGAAACGGCAGCCTCGGCGGCATCCACGCTGCGCTCGCCCACGCCGCGCGTCCCGTGCTCGTCGTCGCGTGGGACATGCCCTTCGTTCCCGCCTCGTTGCTCGCTGCGCTGCGCGCGCTCGGTCGCGGCGCGGACGTCGCCCTGCCAGAAAGTGCGTCAACGCGTGGTGTCGAGCCGCTGTGCGCGTATTATGATCCAGCGTGCTTGGGACCCATCGAGCGTCACCTCGACGCGGGCGACCGCCGTGTCGTCGGATTCTTCGATGACGTGCGTGTGGCGCGGTTGCCGGACGCCCAGGTCCGGCGCTTTGGCGATCCCGCGCTGATGTTCTTGAACGTGAACTCCCCGGACGAGCTCGTGCTCGCGGAGCGACATGCCGCACGCATCGACGACGCCGCCGATGGTGGCGATCATCGGACGCAAGCACCACGGTAAGACGACCCTCACGGTTCGTCTCGCCGCCGAGTTGCATCGCCGCGGATATCGCGTGATGACGATCAAGCATGGCTCGCACACCTTCGACATCGACCCTGAAACGACCGACACGTACCGCCACTACCACGAGGGACGCGCCGAGAAAGTCGCGATGGCCGCGCCCGACAAATTCGCGCTTGTCGAGCGATGGGATGTCGAGTTGGACCCGGAGGAAATCGCGCGCCGGTACATGGCCGACGCCGACATCGTGTTGTGCGAAGGGTTCAAGCAATCCGCGTTGCCGAAAATCGAAGTGTTCCGCGCGGCCGCGGCCCACGGTGAACGCGCGCCGCTGTACGATCCTGCATCCCCGCAGGCTGCCAAGTACCTCGCCATCGTTACCGATACGCCAGGGCTCGCGCCCGGCTTGCCGGACATCTCCATGGCCACACCGGAGTGGGTGGAGACGGTGGCTGATCTCGTCGAGCGCCGCGTGATGCGGCGCAGGAGTGATTCTCGATGAAGGTGTGTCGCATGCCCGCGATGATCGCGGGCCTCGTCGCCCTGGGATGCGCTTCGGGCGGATCCCATCCCGAACCGGCGCCGCAGCCGGCCGCGCTGCCCACATCGCAGATGGCCACGAGCGCGGCGGCGCCGTCGCCCATCGCCGTCCTGCGCACGAACATCGATTCGCTCATCGCGGATTCGGTGTTCCGCAACGCGAACTGGGGCATTCTCATCGTCGACCCGGATCACGGCGACACGCTCTATTCCCACAACGCCGGCAAGCTGTTCATGCCCGCGTCGAACATGAAGGTGATCACCGGCTCGGTGGCCTTGGCTCAGTTAGGCCCGAACTTCCAGTTCCACACGACGTTCGTTGCCGACGGTCCCGTGTGCGACGGCACGCTGCACGGGGATCTGGTGGTGAACGGCCGTGGCGATCCGAGCGAGAGCGACGCGATGCGCGGCGACGCGCTGTCCGCCATGCGCGACATCGCCGACTCGCTCCGCGCGCACGGGATCAAGCGCGTGGTCGGCCAGGTGCTCAACGGGTTCGATGCCTTCCCCGGCCCAACGCTCGGCTACGGCTGGTCGTGGGACGACCTCGACGCATCGTACAGCGCGGGCGTCGACGAATTGTTCTTCAACGAGGGCGCGGCGCGCGTGGTGATCCACGGTGCGCGCAAACCCGGCGGCAAGGTGAGCATCGCGGTGTTGCCCACCTCGCGCTATCCCACGGTGCACGTCACGGCGATCACCGAATTTCCGCCCGAGTCGCTCGCCGCGGGCAGTGGCGGACGCCGCCGGTTCACGCGGATGCAGGGCGAGCTGCACACGTCGCTCGACACGCTCACCGGATCGGTGACGCTCGCCGGTTGGATCGCGCCCGACGCCGTCGATACCATGGACGTCGTGTATCCCGACCAGAACACGGCGTATCTCGAGGCGCTGCGCGGCGCGCTCATCGAGCGAGGTGTCGCGCTCAAAGGTGTGAAAGAGCGCAAGCGGTTAGGCGGGTGCGGTCACGGCGCGCGCGCGACGGCGCCCGTGTCCGACACCCTGTTCACGTACCTCTCGCCGCCGCTGCGCGACGTGCTCCGCGCGATGGCCAAGCCCTCGCAAAACCAGATCGCCGAGATCTTGCTGCGCACGATCGGCCTGGAAAAGGCGGGATCGGGTACGGCCGACAGCGGAATCGCCGTGGTGCGCCGGCAGCTGCTCGCCTGGAACGTGCAGCCGGACGGATTCGTGCAGCGCGATGGCAGCGGACTTTCGCGCTACGATTATCTCACGCCGGAAACCCTCGTGCGCGTGCTGGCGAGCATCCGCAAAGACACGGCGTTCAATGCGTTCTACGACGCACTGCCCATCGCTGGTGTGGACGGTACCATCGGCAACCGCATGCGCGACACGCCCGCGCAGGGTAACGTGCACGCCAAGACCGGTTTCGTGGCCAACGCGCGATCGCTCAGCGGCTACGTGACCACCGCGGACGGACACATGCTCATCTTCAGCGCGCTCTGCAACAACTGGACGACGTCGGTGCGCGAGATCGAGCGCGTGCAGGACGCGATCGCGGTCGAGCTGGCGTCGATGCACGTGGGCGGCGCGACGACGCCTTAGCATGCTGTCCGTCGCCGAGGCCTCCGCGCGCATCATCGCCGACATCACCACGTTGGGCGTGGAGCGGGTCGCGCTCCTCGATTCGTTAGGCAGGGTGCTCGCGGCGCCCGTGCGGTCGCCCCTCACCCTGCCGGCATGGGACAACTCGGCCATGGACGGCTACGCCGTGCGCGCGGACGATGTGCGTGACGCGCGGCCCGACGCGCCGGTGTCGCTGCGCGTGCTCGAGACCGTTGCCGCCGGCGCGTTCCCGTCGCATCGCGTGGAGTCAGGCACGGCCACGCGCATCATGACCGGCGCGCCGATCCCCGACGGCGCGGATGGCGTGGTGCGCATCGAAGACACCGATGGCGGCACGGCACACGTCGCCATCCACGATGCGCGCGACGCGGGCCGCAACGTGAGGCACCGCGGCGAAGACATCGCGGCGGGAAGTACGGTGTTCGAGCGCGGACAACCGGTCGGTCCCGCGCAGGTGGGCGTGCTCGCGTCGATCGGCGCCGCAACCGTGGACGTCTATCGCCGCCCGCGCGTCGCGTTCTTCGGCTCGGGCGATGAGATCGTGGATCTCGACGGACTCCCCGAAGCGGTCGCCGGGCGCAAGGTCCTCACGTCGAACAGCTACACCCTCCACGCCATGATCCGCGCCGCCGGCGCCGAGCCGATGAACCTTGGCCTCGCGCGCGACGATCCGGGTGAGCTGCGCGACCGCATCGCGCGCAGCACGGGCTGCGATCTCCTCATCACGTCGGCCGGCATCTCGGCCGGCGCGTTCGACTACGTGCGCGACGTGCTTACTGAGTTAGGCGTCGACATGACCGCGTGGAAGGTGCGGATGCGCCCCGGCGCGCCGCTCGGCTTCGGGTGGCTCGGCAACCGGCCGTGGATCGGCCTGCCCGGGAATCCGGTGTCGACCATGGTCACGTTCGAGTTGTTCGTGCGGCCCATGCTGCTCAAGATGCTCGGGCACACGCGCCTCTACCGGCGGCCGGTCCCGGTCACGCTCGAGGAGCCGGTGGCGATCACCGGCACGCTCACGCACTTCCTGCGCGGCATCGTCGCCGTCGGTGCCGGCGGCGCGATGACCGCCCGCCTAACGGGACCGCAGGGCTCGGGCGTGCTCACGTCCATGGCGCGCGCCAACGCGCTGCTCGTCATTCCCGAAGACCGCCCGCACGTCGACGCGGGCGAATCCGTCCACGCGCTGCTGCTCGGCGAGGACGCCCAGCTGAGCACCGCCTTCGCCCTCTGATCGTGGGCGTCGAAGCGGACATCGAGCGGCGTCACGTCTGCGTCACCCTGGACGTCGACGTCGCAGGACGCCGCGTGACGCTCCGCAAGCCGTACTCGATCGACGCCCTCATCGACGAAGAAGACTTCTCGCGCGACGAGCGGCTGCCGTATTGGGCCGACCTCTGGCCCGCCGCCCGCGTGCTGTCCGACGAGCTGGCGAGCGAGTCGGGCGCCGGCCGGTCGTGTCTCGAGCTCGGCTGCGGCTTGGGTCTCACGACGATCGCCGCGCTCATCGCCGGATACGACGTGACGGCCACCGACTACTACGAGGACGCGCTCGCGTTCACGCGGACCAACGCGTCCCGCTCCGTTAGGCGTACGCCGGCCACGCGCCTCGTCGACTGGCGCGACCTGCCCGACGATCTCGGCACGTTCGACCGCGTCGTCGCCGCCGATGTGCTCTACGAGCGCGCGTACGGACCGTTGGTGGCGAACGTGCTCGATCGCACGCTGGGCGCCGGCGGCATCGCGACCGTCGCCGACCCCGGTCGCATCGCCGCCGAGGTGTTCGTGCGCGCGTGCGAGGGGCTGGGCCTCGAGCTCACCGCGATGCCGGTTCGCGAGCTGCGCGACGGCACCGTCACCCACCGCGTCCGGTTGCTCGAGCTGCGCCGGACGGCCAGTCGTTAGGCAGAGCGCCGCGCGCGCGGCGCCGGCTCACATGCTGCGATACTTGGCGCCGCTGCCGCCCTCGCGCGGCGTCCACCGCGGACCCACGTCATCGGTCGCCTTGCAGTCCACGCAGTTCGCCGGGCTCACCACCAACCGGTCTCCATCGCGCTCGTACACGCCGGCCGGACACAGGTGCGCGTAGAAGTCGGCGACCGCCGGCGGAATGTCCTGCCCAACGATCAAGTGCGACGGAATGTCGTCGCGCGTGGCGTTGCCGGAGCGGAACACCGCATCGAGCTTCGAGAACGTCAGTGTGCCGTCCGGCTGCACGTGCGTCACGCGATCCGCTGTGCGCGCGACGTCGGCATCGGGCTCCGCCGTGATCCGGCCGCCGGGGAACGCGCCGCGCGTCACCGTCATGAGCCCCGCTTTGATCCCGCCGCTGTAGAGCCCCCCGTGCTGGAAGGCGAGCCGCATGTTGCGTCGCTCGTAGAGATCGCGCGTGATGTAGCTGTCGTTCACCATCTGGTCGTACGGCGCGAGCGCGGCGGCCGACGTGTCCTGCTTCTTGAGCGCCTCGAAGATCGCGCGCGCCGCGAACATCCCCGACTGCATCGCGTAGTGAATGCCCTTGAGCGACGCCACTTCCACGAACCCGGCGGCGTCGCCGGTCACGAGCACACCGTCGCCGTAGCGCCGGTCGGGGATGGCCCAGTAGCCGCCCTCGGGAATGGTCTTGGCGCCCCACTCGAGCATTTCCCCGCCCTCGAGGTGCGGCCTCAGGAGCGGGTGCAGCTTGAGCTGTTGCAACAGATCGTGGACATCGAGCGCGGCCTGGCGATAGTCGAGTCCGACCACCATGCCCACCGCAAGCTGGTTCTTGCCTAACGGGTAAATGAAGCTGCCGCCGAATGCGTCGTTGGGCAGCGGCCAGCCCAACGTGTGGATCACGGCATCGAGCGGCCGTTTGGTTTCCCACAACTCCTTCACGCCAAGCGCGAACAACGGCGGATTCGGCGACCCGATGCCGCGCCGTGCGTTGTACGCCTGCGTCAGCGCGCCGCGCGTCCCTTCGGCGAGTACGGTGACGCGCGCGGTGAGATCGGTCGGAGGCGTGTAGCCAGGTCCGGGCGATCCGTCGCGCGACAAACCCGATGGCGTGGTGCGCACCCCGGTCACCCGCTCGCCTTCCACCAACAGCGACGCCACCGGAAATCCGGTGAACAGGTTGACGCCCGCCGCTTCGGCCTTCTCGCCTAACCAGCGCACCATCTCGCAGATCGAGCCCACGTAGTTGCCGTGGTTCCGCATCGTGGGCGGCGTCGGCAGGCGGACCGCGCGCGACCCCGTCATGAAGTACACGCGCTCGCCGGTCACCGGCGCGCGGAACGGGAACTCGCTGTCCGGCATGCCCGGGAACAGGGCGCGGAACGCGACGGGGTTCACCACCGCGCCCGACAGGTTGTGCTCGCCTAACGCACCGGCCTTCTCGAGCACCGCGATCTGGATGTCGCCGAGCGAACCGCCCGCCTCGGCATCCGCGCGGGCAAGCCGCGCCAGCTCGATCGCGCCCGCGAGTCCCGCCGGGCCGCCCCCCACGAACACGACGTCCATCGGCACCGCCTCGGCGTCCGGCGGCTCGGTCACGATGAAGCGGTCGGACGGCAGCGCCGGCTGGTACTGGCCGGGCACGATGGGCAGTGGGTGACCCGATGACGTCATACGCGGACTGGAGAGTGAAGCGCCGGCCGCTCACTCCGCGGTCGGCGCGCGATCAATGCGACTGCTTCGCCTTACGGACCGCGTCGGTGAGCACCGGCAGCACTTCCAGCACGTCACCGACCACGCCGTAGTCGGCGATCTTGAAGATCGGCGCTTCGCGATCCTTGTTGATCGCCACGATGGTCTTGGACGTGCGCATGCCGGCGAGATGTTGGATGGCTCCCGAGATGCCGCACGCCACGTACAGATCCGGACTCACCAGCCGTCCCGTCTGCCCGATCTGATCCGTATGGGGACGCCAGCCATCGTCGGTCACCGCGCGCGTGGCGCCGACGGCCGCGTTTCCGAATGCAGCGGCGAGGTCTTCCACCAACTTGAAGTTCTCCGGTGCGCGAAGTCCCCGTCCACCGCTCACGATCACCGGCGCCTCGCCCAGATCGAGCTTGGCGGTGTTGCCGGCCAGGAGTTCTTTCGGCACCACGCGCGCCGATGCCGGATCGATGGCCGGCGCAATCGACTCCACCCGCGCGGTCCGTGGGGCGCGCGCGGCCGCCACCGCCCCTGGACGGAGCGACAGCACCACCGGCGTTCCGATGATCGACAGCGTCGCGATCACCTTGCCCGTGTTCACCGGATGCCTAACGATGATCGCGTCGCCCGACGCCTCGAACGCCGTGACGTCGGCGCCGAGGGCGACGCCTAACTTTGCCGCCACGCGCGGGGCGAGATCCCGGCCCTGCGCCGACGCGCTGAACAACGCCGCGCGATACGAGCCCGCGCCGATGCGCGCCGCGGCGGTCGCCGCCACCACTTCCGGCGAATACAACGCCAGCCCCGGATGCTCCACCACCTCCACCACATCCGCCCCGTGCGCCGCGATGATCTCGGTTTTCGCGGCGATGCCGGGCGCACCCATCACCAGCGCATGCACTTCACCGCCGCCGGTGGCGTCCGCCAGGTGGCGAGCCGCCGTCACGGCCTCGAGACCGACACGCCGCACCTCCCCGCCGCGCGACTCGACGAATGCAAACGTTTTCGCCATCAGAGCACCTTCGCTTCGGTTTGCAGGAGCCGCACCAACTCCGGCACCGCAGCCGGACCTTCACCGATGATCCGTCCGCCCGTCCGCTCCGGCGGTAGTTCCATCTTGGTCACCGTCACGCGCGATTCACCTACCTGCACCGGTTTCACCTCGAGCGGTTTCTTTTTCGCCGCCATGATGCCTTTGAGCGACGGCAGCCGCGGCCGCGCGATGCCTTCATCGATCGTCACCACGGCCGGCAACGGGAACTCGAGCACTTCCGCTGCGCCCTCGAGCTCGCGGCGCGCGGTGCCCCGCCCGTTGGCGATCGCGAGCTGCGACGCCGCCGAAACGCATGGGACTCCCAACAATTCCGCGGTCATCGGCCCGACGCTCTGATTCGCCGCGTCGATCGCCATCCGGCCGAACAGTACGAGATCGTAGCCCCCGCCCTCGAGCTCGTCCGCCAGCACGCGTGCGATGGCCAGCGCATCCGCCGGCACCGTGTCGGCCTTCAAGTGCACCGCCTTGTCGGCGCCCATGCTCAACGCTTTGCGCAGCGTCTCCTGCACCGTGTCCGGGCCCAGCGAGATCACCGTCACGTCGCCGCCGCTCTCTTTTTCCTTGAGCTGCAGCGCGGCTTCCACCGCGAAGCCGTCGAAATCCGCGATGTCGAACTTCACACCCGTCTCATCGACGGATGTCCCGTTCGCCGCGATCTTGAAGCGCGTCTCCATGTCGGCGGCGCGCTTGATGCACACGGCCATCTTCACCGCGCGTGCTCCCTTGAGTTTGAGTCCGACAAAAAGATAGCGGCGGCCCAATTCCCTTCAAGGCACGCCGCGTGGGCGTTTACTGGAACGCGCTCAGGCCCGTGATCGCTTGGCCTAACACAAGCGTGTGCACGTCGTGTGTCCCCTCGTACGTGTACACGCTCTCCAGATTCGCCATGTGGCGCATCGACGCGTACTCCGCGAGAATCCCGTTCGCGCCCAACAACCGGCGCGCCTCGCGCGCGATGTCCGTCGCCATGCTCACGTTGTTCCGCTTCGCCAGCGACACCTGCTGCGGCGTCATCGTCCCCGCGTCCTTGAGCCGCCCCAGGTGCAGCGTCAACAGCTGCCCCTTCACGATCTCGGTCAACATCTCCGCCAGCCGCGCCTGCTGCAGCTGGAACGCGCCGATCGGCTTGCCGAACATCACGCGGTTGCACGCGTACGATGCCGCTTCGTCGTAGCACGCCATGGCCGCGCCGACGCTGCCCCACGCAATGCCGTACCGCGCCTGCGTCAGACACATGAGCGGGCTCTTGAGTCCCGCGCTCTTCGGCAGAATCGCATCGGCCCGCACGTGCACATCCTGCATCACCAGCTCGCTCGTGTCCGACGCGCGCAACGACAGCTTGCCCTTCTGGTCGCGCGCCGTGAATCCGGGCGTGTTCGTCGGCACCACGAATCCGCGAATCGAGCGCTCGTCCTTGTCCCCGTTCGTCTTCGCCCACACCACCGCCACGTGCGCCGTCGATCCGTTCGTGATCCACATCTTGGCGCCGTTCAATACCCAGCTGCCGTCCGACTGCTGGCGCGCCATCGTGATCATGCCGGCCGGATTCGACCCGTAATCCGGTTCCGTTAGGCCGAAGCACCCGATGATCTCGCCGTTCGCCATCTTCGGCAGGTACGTGCGCTTCTGCTCGTCGCTCCCGAACGCGAAGATCGGATACATCACGAGCGCGCCCTGCACCGACGCGAACGACCGCACACCCGAGTCGCCGCGCTCGAGCTCCTGCATGATCAACCCGTACGACACGTTATTGAGACCCGCGCACCCGTACTCCTCCGGCAGATTGGCGCCGAATACGCCGAGTGACGCCAGCTCCGGCACCAGCTCACGCGGGAATCGGCCTTCTACGTAGCAGTCGCCGATGATCGGCAGCACGCGCTCATCCACGAAGCGGTGCACGCTGTCCCGCACGGCGCGCTCCTCTTCGGAGAGCGCGCTGTCGATGGCATAGAAATCTGTCATGGCGCGAAAACTACTCGGTCCGCTGGGACTTCGGTATCAGATCGCCGCGCGCACGTCACCGTCCCACGCGTGCTCCATCGATCGCCGCGCCCGCGGCTCGATCCCCAGCTCGCGCGCCTTCTCCCGGAACGCACGCCCGTGATCGAGCGGCAATCCTCGCTCGGCCTGCCATTGATGCACCATCTCGTGCAGCAGCGTGTGCAGCACTTCCGTCCACGGCTCGCGCCGAATGTGCGACCGGCTGATCGTTATTTCGGGCGCCACGCCGTTGGCTGCCACGGTGTACTGGCCCAGGCGGCTCCGCATCCGCCGCGACACGGCAATGTCCACGGGTCGCAGCGAGCCATCGAAGTAGCGCCCGTTGTACTCCTCGTGCGCCTTCGCGAGCTCGGCGAGCAGCACGGCATCTTCGCGGCGCGGACGCGCCCGCCGTCGGGGACGCCGAGCGCCGTCGTCACGCGGCGCGTGGTCGAGGATCACACGCTCCGCCTCGCGCCGCGCGGGACGAGTCCTGCTTCCCACGAACCCCACGATCGAGCGCCAGACGTGCGACGGCGCCGCCAGATACGCCTCGTGCACGCGCAACACGCCGCCGCGATAACTGACCATCACGGTTCGATTCTTCGTGAGCTCGCACCGATGGATGCGAGGGTCCAGTCCCAGCGCATGCAGCCGTCGCAGCAGTGTCGCCCCGTCGCGCGGCGGTGTGTCGAACGCCAGCTCCAGTTGGGTGGCTGCACTCCGCAGCAATCGCCGGATCACCGCTCGAACGTCTGCGTCGGTCCGTCGACGAATGCGTTGTCGCGCGACGACCAGATGAGCGTGTGCACCGCGATCCGGCCCGGATCGAGCGTGATCACGTTGATCGACGACGGCCGGCCGCCGCGCGACCGGTCGGACAGCGTCCCCGCGGTGGAAACCACCGTACCGCCCCGCGAGTGCTCCACGTAATGGATGGCTTCCTGGTGGTCGTGCCCGCACATCACGAGGTCCACGCCCAACGCCTCGAACGCGCCTAACGCACGACGACGGTGTGCCAACCCATACCGCTGCGACAGTTGTCCCTTGAGCGGATTGTGGTGCATCACGATCGCGCGCCGGTCGCCGGCCGGCGACATCTCGAACACGCGGCGCGCATGATCGACCTGTTGCGCCTCGAGATTGCCAACCACGCCGATGTCGCGCGGATTCCACGTCAGTGTGTGGAACTGCACCCCGTGCGCCGTGTTGAGCCCAACGAACGTCACGCCCGGCACGTGCAGCACGGGCTCCAAGTCCTTGGACACGTAGCGCCGGTAGTTCGCGAATAATCCGCTACTGAGCCCCAAGCCCAACGGCGCCCGCCACCATTTCACGTCGTGGTTCCCCGGCACCACAATCGTCGCGCTCACGCGAGCGGCGTCGCGCAGGAACTTGCGCGCGCGTTGGAACTCGCCCGCCCTCGCGCGCTGCGACATGTCGCCGGAGATGGCCACCACGTCGAAGCGTCTCGTCTCTATCAGTTGTTCAATGGCATCGACCTGCTCGGGGACAGCCGGCTTTCCGAAGTGCACATCGGAGACGTGAAGAACCGTCGTCACGACGCCCTCGCGGCGGCCGCAGCCGCACCGCGCGTCGCCGCACCGCGCGCTATCGGAATCGCCATGCGCCCCGGCTCACGGGGCGGACACCAGATCGGCCAGACGCTCCGCGAAGCTCGCGGCAAGCCCGCGCGAGAACTTCGTGGCTGGATCGCTCGCGACGTCGGCCATCCACATGATTCGCGCTTGTCGCGCGTCGAACACGACCAACCGGACCACGGCGCTCTCTTCGCCGTGACCGGCGCCGACGAATCGTACTTCGATCGGGAACAACACGTACCGGCAATCATCCTCGAGCGCCACCAGCGTGCGGAGTTGTGAGGCCAGCGGTTCCGGCACCATGTCCGGGACCTTCTTCATAGGTGGACGGAGCCACTCCGCCGCCAGGTCGTACACGTCCGGCGCGTACGGCGCGTTCCGGCGCGCATTCTCGGCCAATTGATGCGGGAACACCCACATCCGTCCGATGCGGTCGCGATCGCGTAGCGCGAACGCAATCTCACCATCCACGTCGTCCAGAAACGCCTTCCGGTCGCTGATCTGCGCCGCCCAACCCAGGGAGTCGTCGGTTCGCAGGTAATGTGTCGGAATCACCAGCACGCGGCGCGTCGCGTACGGCGCCAGCGGACGTCCGACCGTCGGTGAGGTCTCGTGTGAAGACTGTGCCGACACCCGCGCGGCGCCCACGCACATGACCACCGCGCCGACGACCATCAGGAGGGGTTTCACGAAAGTCCTGGGTTGAGATGGAAGAAACTTACCTTGAGGGAGACGATCCGTGCAGCACCGCGTCTCCGGTCCGCCTCCCAACTCTTGTCGGCGGCTGGTGCGACGCGCAGAATCTCGGGCATGAAGAAGGTCCTGTCCGCGGCGATATGGATCGCGGTCGCCTGTCTGGGAGCCGGCTCGCTCGCCTGGCTCGCGCTGTCGCACGGTGAAACCGTCAACGCCGCGTGGCTCATTACCGCGGCCGCCTGCACGTTCGCCGTCGGCTATCGCTTCTATTCGAAGTTCATCGCCGCGCGCGTGTTCGCGCTCGACGCCCGGCGTGCGACGCCGGCGGTACGCCTCGAGGACGGCCGCGACTTCGTCCCCACGAATCGGTGGATCGTGTTCGGCCACCACTTCGCGGCCATCGCCGGCCCGGGACCGCTCGTTGGGCCGACGCTCGCCGCGCAGTTTGGTTTTCTCCCCGCCGCGCTCTGGATCATCATCGGCGTCGTACTTGGTGGTGCGGTCCAGGACTTCGTGATCCTCGCCGCGTCGGTGCGCCGCGATGGCCGGACGTTGGGACAGATGGCCAAGGATGAGATCGGTCCGACGGCCGGATTCACTGCGCTCGTCGCCGTCCTCGGCATCATGATCATCCTGATCTCGGTGCTGGGCCTCGTGGTCGTCAACGCGCTCAAGGCCAGTCCGTGGGGCACGGTGACGATCGGGCTCACCATTCCGATCGCCCTTCTGTTAGGCATCTACCTGCGATGGATCCGCCCGGGACGCGTGCTCGAGGCGACGCTCATCGGCCTCGTATTGCTCGCGATCGCGCTGTACGCCGGCCAGTGGGTGGCCGCCGATCCCGCGCTCGCGCCCGTGTTCACGCTCGACGCGAAAACGCTCGCCATCCTCGTCATGGCCTACAGTTTCGCCGCGTCGGTGGTGCCGGTCTGGCTCCTGCTCGCGCCGCGCGACTACCTGTCGGCGTTCGTGAAGATCGGCGTCGTGGTGGCGCTTGCGTTAGGCATCGTGATCGTGCTGCCGCCGCTCGAGATGCCGTCGCTCACGCGATTCGTCGACGGCACCGGACCCATCTTCGCCGGCAAGGTGTTCCCGTTCGCGTTCATCACCATCGCGTGCGGCGCGATTTCCGGATTCCACGCGCTCATCGCATCGGGCACCACGCCCAAGCTGCTCGAGCGCGAAACCGACGCGCGCCCCATTGGCTACGGCGGCATGCTGATGGAAGCGCTCGTCGGCGTCATGGCCCTCATCGCCGCCTGCGTGCTGACACCCGGCGTCTATTTCGCCATCAACGCGCCCGCCGGTCTGCTCGGCCCAACCGCCGCGAGCGCCGCGCACGCCATCTCGACGTGGGGCTTCACGCTCGACCCCGGTGCCATGCAGCACCTCGCCTCGCAGGTCGGCGAGCGCACGCTCCTTTCTCGCACCGGTGGCGCGCCGAGTCTCGCCGTCGGTATGGCGCAGTTGTTCACGGGACTCTTGGGCGGCTCCGAAGCGATGGCGCTGTGGTACCACTTCGCCATCATGTTCGAGGCGCTCTTCATCCTCACGACCCTCGATGCCGGCACGCGCGTCGGCCGTTTCATGCTCCAGGACCTCGGCCGCCACGTGTGGGAACCGTTCGGCCGCGTGTCGTGGTATCCGGCCGTGGTCCTGTCCAGCGCCATCTTCGTGGCGATGTGGGGCCACTTTCTCTGGCAGGGCGTCATCGATCCGTTAGGCGGCATCAATTCGCTGTGGCCGCTGTTCGGCATCTCCAACCAGCTCCTCGCCGCGGTCGCGCTGTGCGTCGGCACCACCGTCATCATCAAGAGCGGGAAGGCGCGCTACGCCTGGGTCACGCTCGCGCCGCTCGGGTGGCTGGCCGTGGTGACGCTCACAGCGGGCTGGCAGAAGATCTTCTCACCGAGCCCGCGCCTCGGATTTCTTGCGCACGCGCGGATGCTCGGCCAAGGCCCGCAGGCCGCCGACACGGGCCGCGTCATCTTCAACGACCGCCTCGATGCCGCGGTCGCTGCGTTCTTCATGATTGCCGTCGTCGTGATTCTGATCGACTCGGCCCGCGAATGGTTTCTCGTGCTGCGCGGCGATCGACCCGCCGCGAGCACCGAGGTGCCGTTCGAGCCGACCGCCCTCGCCTCCTGATTCAACCCTGGCTCTGACCATGCGCCCCCATCCCCCCTTCTGTCCGCATCCGATCGCGGTCCTCGCGCTGCTCGTCGCCGCCGCGTTCCCGGCCGCGCCGTTAGGCGCACAGGATTCCTCCACCTTCGCGCTCACCATCCCGAGCATCATGCGCGGCGACGAAGTCGTCGGCCGGATGCCCGAGCGCATCCGGTGGTCGCCGGACAGCCGATGGATCTATTTCTACTGGCTGCCGCCGGGCAGCGATTGGCGCGACCCGCTCGCTCCGTATCGCGTCCGCGCCCAGACCGGCGCCAATCCCGAGCGCCTAACGGATGCGCAGATGGACAGCGCCGGCCCCATCGTCGAGCCCGGCAGTCTGTCCCGCGACGGCCGCCTGCGCGCCGTCGCCTACCAGGGCGACATCTACGTCATCGATCTCAAGACCCAGACATCGCGCCGCCTCACCAACACCGAGGCGCGCGAGGCCGATCCGCAATTCGGGGTCGGCGACGACCGCGTGTTCTTCACGCGCGACGACAACGTGTTCGCCGCGGATCTGCATTCCGGACTCGTTCAACAGCTCACCGACGTGCGCCCCGGGCCGGCGCCCAAGGAAGACTCGGCCACCACGCCAATGCAGAAGGCCCTCCAGACCGACCAGAAGCGCCTCTTCCAGGTGATCCGCGACGAATATCGCGCCGACAGCATCGCGAAAGCCGACAAGGCCCGCGCCGAGGGGATCCGCGGCAAACCGCTGTATCTGCTCAAGGATGAGCGCGTGAGCCAGCTCGCCGTCTCGCCTAACGGAAAGGCGGTGCTGCTGATCACCCGGATCACCTCCGAACGCTCGCGCTCGACCGAAGTGCCCAAGTGGGTCACCAAGAGTGGCTACGTCGAAGACATCAAGGGCCGCGACAAAGTGGGCGACAGCCAGGACTCGGGGCGCGTCGCGCTCGTGAGCCTGCCATCCGGCAACGCGCGATGGCTGCACGCCATTCCCGGCGACTCCGTCGCCAACCCCGGCCTCATTCGGATGCTCGGATGGAACGAGGATGGGTCTCGCGCGCTCCTCTTCACGGTCCGATCCGACTACAAGGAGCGCTATCTCGAGACGGTGACCGACGACGGCCGCATGGACACCGTCGACGTCCTGCGCGACACCGCCTGGATCGAAGGCCCGTGCTTCGCCTGCGGCGGCTGGTTAGGCGACGGCACGCGCGCGTGGTTCGTCTCCGAGGCCGACGGGTGGGCGCACCTCTACACCGTGAACGCCGACGGCTCTGGCCGCACGCAGCTCACCACGGGCAAGTGGGAAGTCCTCGACGCCGATCTTTCGCCGGACAAGAAGTGGTTCTGGATGCACACCAGCGAGCCGTCGCCCTACGAGCGCCAATTCTTCCGCATGGCCGTCACCGGCGGCGCGCGCGAGCGCATCACCGCGACCAAGGGCGGACACGACGTCACCGTCTCGCCTAACGGTCAGCTCCTCGCCGACGTGTACTCCACCTCCAACCGGCCGCCCGAGCTCTTCGTCGAACCGTTCCGCGCCGGCTCGTCCATGGCACAGCTCACGGTGTCGCCCACCAAGGCGTGGCTCGCGTACCACTGGATCGACCCCGAGATCATCCAGATCCCGGCGTCCGACGGCGTGATGGTCCCCGCGCGCATCTATCGCCCGCAGGACGTCGGCGCGCAGCCTAACGGAGCCGCCGTGATCTTCGTGCACGGCGCCGGCTACCTGCACAACGTCGTCGATTACTGGTCGAGCTACTCCCACGAGTACATGTTCAACCAGTTCCTCGCCACCAAGGGGTATGTCGTCCTCGACGAGGATTACCGGGGCTCCGCCGGCTACGGCCGCGACTGGCGCGTCGCCGTCTACCGGCACATGGGTGGACGCGACCTCCAGGACGAAGTCGATGCCTCGCGCTACCTCGGCAGCAAGTTCGGTATCCCGCCCGAGCGCGTCGGCATCTACGGCGGCAGCTACGGCGGCTTCATGACCCTCATGGCCATGTTCACCGAACCGAAACACTTCGGCGCCGGTGCGGCGCTCCGCGCGGTCACCGACTGGTCGCACTACAACCACTGGTACACGTCGCGGATTCTCAACCTGCCCGACAAGGACACGGTCGCGTACCACCAGTCGTCGCCCATCTACTTCGCCCAGGGCCTCGAGGGACCGCTGCTCATGTGCCACGGGATGGTCGACACGAACGTCGAGTTCGAGGACATCGTCCGCCTAACGGAGCGCCTCATCGAGCTGGGCAAGACCAACTGGCAGCTCGCGCCGTATCCGGTGGAGAATCACGGATTCGTGCGGCCGTCGTCGTGGACCGACGAGTACTCGCGCGTCTTCGCGCTGTTCGAGCGCACGATCGGCCACGCCGGGCCGGCCGTCACCTCGGGGGCACAATGAGGCGGCGAACCATTCGCGATCATCTCGTCGCGGCGGCGCGCATCGCGCGCACCATCGCCGGCGCGCCGGACTACGAACGATACCTCGCGCACATGCGCCGCCGGCACCCCGCCCAACGGCCGCTCACGCGCGACGCATTCACGCGCGCCCGCATGGACGATCGATACAACCGCCCCGGCGCGCGCTGCTGCTGACGGCGGACGGCAACGTGCCGCGGAGTCTCTCCGCGGCGCGTTCCGTTAGAAGCCCGTGCTCTCGCAGTCCCCGCCTGCTGCCGGCGCGGCCGCGCTCAGCGCCGGCACGGGGATCGACGTCCATCGCTCGACGCCCCGCTTCGACCCGATCAGCGCTCCGATGCCGCCCGACAAGAGCGCGATCACTCCGACCGCGGCCGTCCCATTGCCGATGTGCGTCACCGAGCCGAGCTCGTCGCCGTGGTTGCCGGACACGATGCGCGCGGCACCGCCAACGCCCGCGCCGATCAGAAATCCGATCAGTCCGCCGCGCAACGCGCTTTGCTTGGCCGAGTAGCGGCCGTCCAACTGCTCCATCGTCCTAACGCAGCGGAGCGGTACCGCGACTTGGCTCAGGGTGTCCGACCGCTGCGTTTGCAGGAGCATCGTATCCGGCTGCAGCACCATCAGCAGCTGCCCTCGACGAGGCGGCGATCGCTGTGCACACGCAGCTCGCGCCCGACCAGGCTCTGGAGCGACCCCTGTGTTGAATCGACTCGTGGTGCGGCACTTTGCGCGAGCCCCGAGGACGCGGCGAGGGCGCACGACACCAGAACGGCAAGCGCTGCCGCGAGCCGGCGAAGACTGGACATGGTGGGGATGGGAGGAATGAGAGCGACGGATGCGCCGCGGACGGCGGGCGTCAATGTTAGGCAGACGCCCGTTCGACGTCAACGTCACGCTCCCGCAGGCGGCGCCGCCGCCGCTTCCCCCAGCGAGCGCCAGCGAGCGCTTCCCTCTTCCCCACCTGGAGGCGATCAGAAACTCGGATGCGCTCTACTGGTTCGAGATGACGACGCCCCACGGCGAATCGCCCGCCGGAATCGTCTTGACCACTTTGTTCGTTGCAGCATCGATGATGGCGATGTCGTTCGACGGCCCGTTCGCGGTATAGACCTTCGATCCGTCCGCCGTCACCGCGACGCCCCACGGACGCTTCGGATCGGGAATCGTCGCCACGACCGAATCGTTCGCCGTCGCGATCACCTCGAGCGTCGCGCCGCGGCCCGTCGTGATGTACACGAACTTCCCGTCCGGCGAGATCGCCGACCCCATCGGCTTCGCGCCCGGCGTGGTCTTCGTGAGATCGAGCGTCTTCAGCACCTTGTGGGTCTTCACATCCACGACCGATACGTTGCCGCCCACTTCCGCGGGCACGTAGCCCTTCGATCCGTCGGGGGCGAAGATCACCGAGCGTGGACGCTTCCCAACCTTGATCGTCGCAACCGCTTTGTTCGATGCCACGTCGATCACCGTGACGGTCCCCTTCCCCTCGCTCGTCACCCACGCCTGCTTGCCGTCAGGCGTGATCTTCACGCCCTCCGGTTCCGACCCCACCTTCACGGTCGCGACCGACTTCCCGTCGGCCATGTCGAGCACGGTCGCGGTGCCGGCGTCTTCGTTGGACACATAGATGAACTTGCCGTCCGGCGTGATGTCGAAGTTCTCCGGATCGTGACCACCTTGCAGGCGGCGCACGCTGTCGGTCGACAGGTCCACCAGTGCGATGCCATCCTTGGACCGGTCCGGAGGCGGCAGCTTCGATTCATCGACGCCCGGGCCGCCGATCGGCGAACCGCTCACCGCGACGACCAGCGTTTTGCCGTCCGGCGTTAGGCGCACGCCGCGCGGCCGCTGGCCGGCATCGATGGTCTTCACGACGGAATCCTTCGCGGCGTCGATCACGGTGACCTTATTGCCGCGCTCGTCGGACACGTACACGAGCACCGACGGCCCACTCGGCGCCGCCGGCGTGGGTGCCGCCGCCGTCGATTCCGTTCCCGCGGCCGGCTGCTTCCCGCCCCCCGAACACGCCGCCACCATCACCACGCCCGCCGCGATGCTGCTGCCTAACGAAAGGCCGCGCCACGTTCCACGCATGTCCATTCTCCTCGCTGAAGTACCGGGTGCTCGGTTGGCACCCGCTCGCGCCGGTCCACCTACGCGAGCCCCATTCCCCATCGGGCCAACGCCGTCGGATATCCACCATATCGCAGCAGCTCGCCGTGAAACCGCGACAGCGAAAATCCGCCATCGCTGCCCCATGTGGTGCGCGCATCGTCACGCAGCCGCTCGATTTCTCGCCGCCCAACCACGAAGCACGACATGCGTGTCGGATGCGACGCCACGCGCATCGCCTCGGCCCGCGCCGCGGCCTCGTCCATGCCGAGCTCGTCCCGCAGTTGGCGCTCCGCCGCCCACAGGTGCAGCGTCTTGGTGTGAATCGCCACATCGATGATCGCGCGAAGCGTCCGCCATAGGACATCGCGCGCGTGGAGCAGCCGCGCGGCCGGCGTCGCAAAGAACCCCGCCTCCGCCATCATCGCCTCGCAGTAATACGCCCACCCCTCGCGCGCCGCATCGCTCCACAACACGCGACGCACCACGCGATCTGATGCATTCGCTGTCACGGTGTGCTGATGGTGCCCCGGAACAGCCTCGTGCACGACCGCGCTCGCGATGTCCGACCGCCGGTGCCCCGATGCCGCGGTCGAGTGCGGCATCGTGACGTACAACGTGCCCGCTTGCGATGGCACGAATGCGCCAGGCCCGTCGTACGCGGTGAAGGGCACCAGCGGCCGCATGTACGAGGGCGTCGCGCGCACGCGAACCGGTGGCGACACCACCTGCACCAGACCGTGCTGTGCCGCAAATCGGCGCGCCTCATCCATCGCGTCCGCATACGCGCCGAAGAGCGATGCCGTCGGCGGCGCGTCACCGCTCACGCGCTCGACGACTTCGCGCCACGGCGTATCCGGTGAGATGGCCGCCGCCGCCGCCTCGACGCCGCGCCGAGCGTCCTCGTACGCGCGCTCCGCCCAACGCAGCAATTGGTCCGCGCCGTCCTGGATCATGTGCGCCGTGTGCAATCGCCGCTCGAACAATTCGCGGCCGATGCCCACACCGTCGCGCGCGCGCTCGTCCATCATCGCCAGCGCATCGCCGAATCGCTCGAGCGACTCCACCGCCGCCTCGTGCGCCGATGCCACGTCGGGATCCGCGCCCAACGGACCGAGCGCCTCGCGCACTTCCTCGCGGAGCAGCGCCAGCCCGCCCGGAAGCATCGCCGCCGCCGTGCCTAACAACGGGCGCTCCGGCTGCACGAGTGCGTCGGCGGCCGCGCTCAGGAACTCCGGCAGCGCACGCAGCCGCGACACCAGCGCCACCGCGCGCTCGCGCGCATCCGCGTCGTCGGTCGCCAGTCGATACAGCCCGTCCAGCGCATGCCGCACGTGAAATGTCGGATCGTGCGCGAACGGCCGCTCGCGCTCGAGCCACGACTGCAGCTGCCGCGCATCGTGCAGCACCGCCGTTTGATCGATCTCGTCGTCCAGCGCGTCCGCCGACGCTTCCTCGAGCGCCCCGGTGTAGCTCCGTAAGGCCGCGATGTGCGCGCGCACCGACACGGCATCGAACGCACCGTACACTCCGTCGAGCTCGCGCCGTCCCGCGCGCGTCCCCTCGACTGGATCGATCCGGTATCGAAGGTCGAGATATCCCTCGAACACCTGCGCGAGCGGCGCCGTCACGCCCGCGCCGGCTGGCTCCGATACGCGGCGACCAGCGTCTCGATCTCGTCGTCGCTCAACACGCGGCTCACCCGCTTGGCCGCATCGAACACGTGCTGGCACAGCCCCTGATCGCTCGCGTCGTGGCCGTGCTCCTCCAGCCAGTACTTCACGTTCGACAACCCCGACACGTGCGAGATCTCGATCCGTTGGGCGAGGCCGAAATCACCCGCCGGCACGCCCGAATAGATGCGGTCCGCCAACCACGCGTGCCCCTTCCGTCGCGCCTTGATGATCGCCGCGGCGTGCACGCCCGTTCCCGTCCGGAACGCGTCGTCGCCTAACACTGGGTAGCTCGGCGGAATGGGAACGCCACAGGCACGCGACGCCAACCGCGAATAGTCGGGCAGCCGGCTCAGGTCGTGCTGGTGCGCACCCAACAGGCGGAGATTGATCAGCAACAGATCCATCTCGGTGTTGCCGACGCGCTCGCCGATGCCTAACGCAGTGGCGTGCACGCGGTCCGCGCCCGCCTCGATCGCCGCCAGACAATTTGCAAGGCCGAGCCCGCGGTCGCGGTGCCCGTGCCAGTCGAGCAGCACCTCCTCCCCGCTCGGCGCGATGATCTCCTCGCGCACGAACCGCACGAGCGACCGCACGCCATCCGGCGTCACATGCCCAACAGTGTCCGCCAGACACAAACGCCGCGCGCCCCATCGGATCGCGTTGCCGTACAGCGCCCGGAGCGTGTCCGGCGCCGCGCGCGTCGTATCCTCCGTTACGAACATCACCGGCAACCCTTCGCGCACCGCAAACGTCACCGCATCCTCGCTCGCGCGCAGCATGCGGTCCAACGTCCAATCCTCGGCGTATTGGCGAATGGGCGATGACCCGATGAACGTTGCTGCTTCGATCGGCAGCCCGGTGGCCTGCGCGATCTCGACCACGGGCTCGACATCGCTCAGCACCGTGCGCGCCGCGCAATTGGTCGACAAGGGAAGCCGCGCGCTCACCACCTCGCGCGCCAGCGCCAGCGTGTCCGCACGCGCACGCGGTCCTGCACCGGGCAGCCCGAGATCCACCGCGTGGATCCCAAGGTCCACCATCAAATGCAGCAGCGCGCGTTTGTCTTCGATCGATGGGTCGGTGACCGACGGACACTGGAGTCCATCGCGCAGCGTTTCGTCGTCCAGCTCGACGCGGCACGACCGCCAATCGAATGCAGTGTCGACCGAATTCCAGTCGTGAATCAGCTCGCGCTCGTCCATGGTCACCGGTGAAGGTCTCCATCCAAGAGGTCAGCGGCTGCTTACAATATACCCTTGCGTATCCCCGATCCCGAGATCAATTGAAGGCATGACGCGCCAGTCGCCCGTCTTCGATCTCTGGTCATCCGCACCCGTCGCGCAGGCACGCGCGATACTCCGCGCGCGTGACACCGACATCGTCGCGTCGCAGATCGCGGTCTCCGAGATTGAAGCCCCTACGGGCGACGAACGACGCCGTGGCGCATGGGTGGCCGAGCAATTCCGCGCGTTAGGGTTGAGCAACGTACGAATCGATGGCGCCGACAACGTCATCGCCCGTCGCGACGGTGCAGCCGACGTCGCACCCGTCGTCATCTGCGCACATCTCGACACGGTCTTTCCGATCGGCACGCCGGTGAACGTGCGCCGCTCCGGCCCGCGTCTCGTGGGCCCCGGCATCGGCGACAACGGCCGCGGACTCGCCGCGATGCTCGCGCTGGCCGATGTGATCGACGGAACGCGCGTCCGCACGCACGCTCCCATCGACTTCGTCGCGACGGTCGGTGAAGAAGGCACCGGCGACCTGCGCGGCGCCAAGCATCTGTTCGATCACACTGCCGGCGACGCACGCGCCGCCATCGCCCTCGATGGTGCCGGCGATGAACGCATCGTCCACCGCGCGCTCGGCTCCCGACGGTTCCGGATCACGTTCCGCGGCCCGGGCGGCCACAGTTGGACGGCGTTCGGCGTGCCTAACGCAGTGCACGCGGCGGCGCTCGCCGCGGCCAAGCTCGCGCGGCTGCCGCGTCCCGCCGCGCCGCGCACCACGCTCTCGGTGGGACGCATCGGCGGCGGCATCGCCGTCAACGCGATCCCCGAAGAAGGCTGGCTCGAGGTCGACCTGCGCTCGACGTCCGCCGCGGTGCTCGATCGCTACGAGCGCGAGATCCACGCGGCCGCGCGCGCCGCATCCGACGAGGAGAACGGGCGACGCGCGCGCGGCACGCCGCCGCTCACCGAATCGATCACGCGCATCGGCATGCGTCCCGGCGGCGACACCGACGCCGCGCACCCGCTCGTCGCATTCGCCGTCGACACCACGCGTCTCATCGGCCGCGAGCCGGAGCTCGCGACCGCGTCCACCGACGCCAACGTGCCGATCAGCCGGGGGATTCCCGCGATCGCGATCGGCGCCGGTGGCAAGGGCGGCGACGCCCACACGCCGGCGGAATGGTTCGACAACACCGATGGCCACACGGGCCTCGCGCGCGCGCTCGCGATCATCATCGGCGCCGCCGGCCTCGCCACGGGCCCGCTCGCCGCGCTCCCCGTCGCCTGACGTCGGCGCGACGACGCGCCGTTAGTCGCGGTCGAGCCGGACCTCGCTGTGGTTGCCTAACGTGAGCGCGCCGGCGCGAATGCCCTCGACCACCACTTCGTCGCCCAACATCGAGTCGTGCAGCACCGACTGCTCGACGCAGCTCTTGCAGCCGATCACCGTGTCCCGGATCGTCGAGTTGACGATGCGCGTCCCGGCTCCGATCGATACGTTCGGCCCGATCGTCGAATGCTCGAGTACCACGCCATCCTCGACGTACACCGGGTCGAAGATGCGCACGCCCGGCGCCGACGCCGGCCGCCGCGCCCGCCCGCGCTCGAGCATCGCCTTGTTCGTCTCGAGCAGCGTGTCCAGCTTCCCCGCGTCGTACCACCCGTCGACGTCGATCACCGTGATGCGTGCACCGTGGTCGATCATGTACTGGAATGCATCGGTGAGATAGTACTCGCCGTTCACCGGCGGCTGCCGCATCACGTGGTCGATGCCCTCGTAGAGCAGCTTCCAGTCGCGCATGTAGTAGAGCCCAATGTTCGCGCGGCGCGAGATCGGCTCGCGCGGCTTCTCCACGATGCGCGTCATGTGGCCCGCGTCGTTGGTCACCACGACGCCGAAGCGCTGATAGTCCTCGACTTCCTTCACCCAGATGATGCCGTCCGCATCCGTCGTCTTGATCACCGACAGATCGGCATCGAAGATCGTGTCCACGAAGATGATCAGAATCGGTTGATCGACGTGCGGCCGCGCCAGCTCGATCGCGCTCGCCGTGCCGTTCTGCACGTCTTGCTCGATGAACACCGAGGGAAAGTCGTATGCGTTCTTCACGAATGCTTCGACCTTTTCCTTGAGGTGTCCCGTGATGTAGATGATCTGCTCGACTCCGCCTAACCGCTCCAGATCATCCAGGATGTACGCCATCACCGGCTTCCCCGCCACGCGCAGCATCGGCTTCGGCGTGACGTGCGTGTGTGGCCTGAGCCGCGTCCCCTTGCCCGCGAGCGGAATGATGACCTTCATGGCGCGCTCGTCCCCTCCCGTCCGTAGCGGTCCTTGAGTCGCACGACATCATCGAGATGCGGCGTCGATGCTTCCAACACATCGCAATCGGTGACGGCTTCCATGTAGTGGATCGTACCCGGTGTGATGCGGAACGCTTGCCCGGACTCGAGGTGCATGTCCTCGAGCTCGCCCTCGCCGAGCTTCACCCAGTAGATGAGCTTGCCCGACAGCAGGTACACCGTCTCGTCCTTCACGTTGTGATACTGGACCGAGAGCGCGTGGCCGGCTTTGATGTGCAGAATCTTCCCGACGTATTGGTCGGTTCGCGCCCAGATGATTTCGTGTCCCCACGGTTTGGGGACCATGGTCACCGCTGCCGGTCCGGACATGCGCTGGCTCGCCTGTGGTGGAGTCTCAGGATTCTAGAGCACTGCATGTGCCGCGCAAGCGCGGTTGGACTATTTCACGCGCGGAGCGTCGCCGCGCGGTCCAGCAATCTCAGCGAATCGTGCCGAGCATCCGCGAACGCAGCATGCTGAGTCGGCGCCGCACTGAACCATCCATGATCGTATCGCCGACCCGGACGATCGTGCCGCCGAGGATCTCGGGGCGTACGACGAAGTGGGGCACCACCGTTTTGCCCAGCACGCGCGACAACCGCGCGGTCACGTCGCGGCCGAGCGCCTGATCGGGCTCGCGCGCCACGGTCACCGACGCGTGCACGCGATTCTGAATCTCGTCGACGATCGCGTGGTATTCGACCGCGATGTCGGGAATAAGATGCTGGCGGCGATGCGTGATCACCGCTTGGAGAAACCGCACGAACGGACGCGGCAGCCGATCGGCGAACGCCGCGGCAACGATCTCGTTCTTGCGTTCGGCGCTCACGCGCGGCGACTCGAGAAATCGCGCCAGGCGGATGTCCGCTTGGATGGCGCCGGCGACTTCGTCGATCAGGCCGCCCCATCCATCGAGATCGGACGCGCGGCGCGCGAGCTCGACGAGCGTCTCCGCGTAATTGCGCGCGATCGTCGGTTCTTGCATTAGCGATTGCCCGCCGGTTCCAGCGACGCCAGGAACGACTCGACCACGTTGCGATTCGTCTCGTCGTCGAGGTTCTTCTCGATCACCTTGCTCGCTCCCCGCACCGCGAGGTTCACGGTATCACGACGCAGCTCGACCATTGCCAGCTGCCGCTCCGACTCGATTTCCTGTCGCGCGCGATCGAGCACCTGCTGCTGCTCGCGGTGGGCCTGCTCGAGAATTTCTGTGCGCACCTTCTCGCCGGCCGCGCGACCCTCGACGACGAAGCGTTGGGCATCCGTGTGCGCTTGCGCCACGAGCTTCCTGTGCTCCTCGAGCAGCTTCGCCGCCTCGTCACGGTCGCGCTTGGCGCCCTCGATGGCATCCTCGAGCGCCTGCTCGCGTGCCTCGACCGCGCGCGTGATCGGCTTGAACGCGTACTTCGTCAGCACGAACATCACGCCCAGGAAGATGACAATCGTCCAGAACATCAGGCCGCCGTTCGCCGTGAGCAACTTCGGCGGCTCTGCGGCCTGGCCCTGCGCTGCGAGCGGGAGCGCGTTGCCTAACATGAGCAGACTGGCCACCAACGACGTACGCATGAGAACGATCCCCAAGAAGTGAAACCCGCGTCGGAAGCCCGGGCCCCCGACGCCGGTCGAATACTAGAACGCGAACTTGTTCTGAATGACGAACGCGACGACGACCGCGAACAGCGCGACGCCCTCGATGAGCGCGGCGAGAATCAAGCCCGCCGTCTGAATCGAGCCAGACGCCTCCGGCTGACGCGCGATGCCATCGGCCACCTGGCCGCCGATGCGCCCGATGCCGATACCGGCACCAATCGTCGCCAGTCCCGCGCCGACCCCCGCGCCTAACATTGCCCACGCGCCTGCGTACTCGCGCGTGAACGAGCCAGCCGCTTGCAAGAGTGCGAACATGTGCATTGTCGTTGAACTCCGTTCGGTTGACTGACCGTCGCTCCGCGCCGGCCTAACTGCACCGCCGCCGCTCGTCATCGAGGCCCGGGCCCCAACGAGCTTCCCCAAGTCGTTCGACCGGGTACGCACCTGCAGGCGGAGCACCTGCTGCAGGAGTACAACCGCTTCTGAACTGGTCTGTCGGTGTCCCTCTTCCCGTCTCTAGTGCGCTTCGGACCTGATCAGCCCAATGAACACGCACGACAGAATCGTGAAGATGTATGCCTGCAAGAACGCGACGAAAATCTCCAACAGGCTGCTCCCTACGCCCATCACCGCCGCGGCAAACCCGACGAAGTAGCTGTGGAACGTGAAAGCCAGACTGATCAACGCCAACAACACCACGTGACCGGCGGTCATGTTGGCGAACAAACGGATCGCCAAGGCGAACGGCTTGGTGAATTTGCCGATGATCTCCACGATGGTCATGATCGGCACCATGAAGACCTTCACCCAGAGCGGAATCTCCTTGGGCGGCACGTAGAAAACCGTGCGCAGATATCGCCAACCCTGTGTCTTGACACCCGTCACCTCGACCACCACGAACGTGGTGATCGCGAGCATCCCCGTCACGGAGATGTTGCCGGTGGCCGTCGAGCCGTACGGGACGAGGCCCAGCAGATTCGCGAACAGAATGAAAAAGAACAGCGTCAGCCCGAACGGCACGAACGCGTTGCCGTGCGGCCCGACGTTAGGCAGGATGACCTCGTTGCGGATGTACAGGACCATCGCCTCGATGCCGGTCGCGAACCCCCTCGGCGACCCGCGCGCGGTGTGGTGCCGCTCGTGCGCGATCGCCGCCGGAACGAGCACCGCGATGCAAAGCACCGCCGCCACGAGGAGCATCACGACGTGCTTGGTCGGTGACAGGTCGATCTCGACCGATCCGATGCGCACCGGCTGCCACCGAGGAAGCTCTTTCTCGCCCCAGTACGGGAGCTCGATCGAATGCGAGTCGGTGATGTGCGGCATGATGATGTCCACCGACCCGCCCTGCGGCCCCGTCAGGCGATCGCCCCGGGGACCCACGTGCACCTGCGGCGCCGGCGCCTCGTTAGGCGCAGTCTGCGCCTGGACCACGAGCGGCGTCGCCACACAGGCGAGGGCGAGAACGAGCGAACGAAAAGTCATCGTTTGAGCAGCAGTGGTTCGACCAGTGTCGTCACGAAGAAAAACGTCGCCAAACTGATCAGCGCCGGCTCCGCGCGCAGACCCAGCATCCTGACGAGCCAGAATCCCATCACTGCCAACGCCGCAAGCCTGAGCAGCATCCCCAATCCCCACGCCGGAAACACGTTCGTGCCGGCTCCCGCCACCACCACCACCACGGCGAACGCAAAAACCTGCACCGCGAAGGCGATCGCCGCACTCACACGAATCGCATGCGAGTCGCCGGGAAGTCGGAACAAGAGACTGAGCAAGAACGCAGCAAGGACGATCAAGACCGCACAAGCGGCGACGAAACGCATCACCCGCTTCACCTTAGCCTCCGCCTCGACGCCCCGCGTCACGCGAGTCCTTTCCGTCCTTCTGTTTTGTCGATGCCATGAGCGCGCGATACATCGAATAGAATCCGGCGAACGCGCCGACAAAGGCTCCTAACACCAACAACCACGGCGACGTACCCAGCTTGCCATCGAGCCAGCGCCCCACATACACGAACAGGAGAATCGACACAACCAGCTGGATGCCAGACCCCGCAAACACCATCGGAGACGGCCCACGCGTCGATGACCCTCGCTCCCCGCGCCCAGTAGCGGGCGCACCCGGTCGCCGCTCTGGATCTCTCATGCGCGCGGAAATGTAGGAGCTTGTGAAATTTTTCGCAAGCTAAAGAAGACCTCGCTCATACCCACCGGACATAATAACCGTCTAATCGCCAAGTTTCGGTATCAACATAACTTACGCGTTACTACACCCTTGACTGCTCGTCCCGGTGTTGATAACTTCGCCCTCAGTTACCCTGTCTCCTTTTGCCCGCTGCGACCGCCCCGAAATTCGGCCGGTCACCATCTCATGAGCTCCCGCTTCGTCATCTGGTTACTCTGCGCCGGCGCCGTGTTCGTGGCCTGGAGTCCCCACGCCAAACACAACGAGACCGCCGCCAGCACGACGAACGAGCATCGATCGGACACCGTCCCCAAAAAGGTCGCGCCCTCCGCTGCCCTCTCCGCTGCCGCGCAAGTCACCGTCGACCACACCGTCAAAGTCAGCCTGCGCGTCACGAACGAAGCCGACCACGCCGTCGAAATCGATTTCCCCTCGGGCAAAACCCACGACGTCGTCATCCTCGACTCCACCGGCCACGAAGTCTGGCGCTGGAGTGAAGGCCGCATGTTCACGCAAGCAGTGCGCAACACGCTACTCGGCGCCAACGAGACCGTGACCTACGAGGAGACATGGAATCCCGGCACGCGCACGGGTGACTTTACAGCAGTCGCGCGCCTCGAGAGCAACAACCACCCCATGCAGCAGCGCGCCGACTTCACGCTCCACTAGTCGAACACTCGCAGTACCCTTAACGCCTCCCGCCCCCGCCGCTACCTTTCGCACAAACCCGCGGCGAAATCGGAGGGCGTTTGGCGACACCGGCTCGATCTTCCACACACGATGACACCCGCGACGTCCAGCTCCTCACCGAGCTGGCCAACGCGCGCAAGTCACTCGTCGATCAGATCGGCCGGCGCATCATCGGCCAGCAAGAGGTCGTCGAGAATCTGGTCGCCGCCCTGCTGAGCGGCGGCCACGCCTTGCTCGTCGGCGTCCCCGGGCTCGCCAAGACCCTCCTCGTTAGGACTCTCGCCGACGCGCTCGACCTCTCGTTCTCTCGCATCCAGTTCACCCCGGACTTGATGCCGAGTGACATCACCGGCACCGAGCTGCTCGAGGAAGACCACGCGACCGGTCGGCGCGTCTTCAAGTACGTGAAAGGCCCCGTGTTCGCGAACGCCGTGTTGGCGGACGAGATCAACCGCGCGCCTCCGAAAACGCAGGCCGCCCTGCTCCAAGCCATGCAGGAGCACGCCGTGACGGCCGCGGGACGCACGCACCCGCTCCCCGAGCCGTTCTTCGTGTTGGCCACGCAGAACCCGATCGAGCAGGAAGGCACGTATCCGCTGCCCGAAGCGCAACTCGACCGCTTCATGTTCGAGCTCCGCGTCGGCTACCCGACGGCCGACGAGGAAGAACACGTCGTCGCCGCCACCACGAGCGACACCGAAGCGACGATCACCCCCGTGCTCGACGCAGCGCGGCTCATCGCGCTGCAGCATCTCGTGCGACGACTGCCTGCGCCGCCCACGATCGTACGCTATGCCGTCGGGCTCGCGCGTTCCACGCGCCCCGACGCGAAAGAAGCATCGCCCGACGTCCGGAAGTACGTGAGCTGGGGCGCCGGCCCGCGGGCCTCGCAGTACTTGGTGTTAGGCGCGAAAGCGCGCGCCGCCATGGATGGACGCGCCGTGCCGGACCTCGACGACGTCCGCTCGGTCGCCCACGTCGTGCTCCGCCACCGCATCGTGATGAACTTCCAGGGCGAGGCCGAAGGCATGACGCCCGAACGCCTCATCCGCCTCGACGAACGTTAGGCGGCGCCGAGTCTAACCGAGTTAGTCGTCGGCGGCGTCGGCGTCCGCCTCGCCGGCCCACCAGCGGCGCCACCATGGCGGCCGCGACTCCGGCGCCAACGTCCGGTCCACCGCCACCCGCCACGCGTCGCGCATCTCGGCGGCATCCCCGAAGCGCTGCTCCGCCACCGGCGCCAACCCGCGCTCCAACCACTGGGCCACCGCCTCGGGATACACGGTCAGATCCACGTCGCCCGACAGCTGGCGGCCGAGGATCGCGCGCCCGTCGCCGGTCCCGAAGGGTGGCTCGCCCGACAGCAGGTACGTGACGATCGCCGCCAGCCCGAAGCAGTCCACCGCCGCGCCCTGCGCTTCGCCTAACAATTGCTCCGGCGCCGCGAACTCCGGGGTCCCCGTCGTGCCGCTCAGCAGCTCCTCGCCCGAAATCTTGGCCACGCCGAAGTCCGCGATCCGCCAGCGCCGATGCCGGTCGATCAGAATGTTCTCCGGCTTGAGATCGCGGTGCACGATCCCGATCGCGTGCGCCGCCGCGAGCCCGTCCAACACCTGGTCGACGTGCGACGCGATCTGCTCCACCGACCGCGGTCCCGAGCGTTTCACCAGATCCGTGAGCGACCCGTTCTCGGCCAGCTCCATGGTGTACCACGACACGCCGCCGTTGCTGTCCCAGTCGTAGATCGGCACGATCGCCGGATGCGCCAACTGCGCCGCCAGCTGCGCCTCGCGACGGAACCGGCGCACCGCGATCTCGTCGTTCGCCACCTGCGGATGCAACATCTTGAGCGCTACTTCGCGCTCGAGTGTCAGGTCGCGCACCCGCCACACCGAGCCGAACGTTCCGGAGCCCAGGCGCGCGATCACCTCGTAGTCCTCGCCCGTCGCCCACCGCAGCCGCTCTTCCTCCGCGTCGCCTAACGGACGGATCGCGGGCATCGAGCCGCTGATGTACACGGACGACCGGCCGCCGCCGCCAACCGCGCGGTCCAACTCGCGCAGCATCGCCGCAACCGAGTGATACCGGTGCTCTGGATCGCGCTCCAACGCGCGGTTGAGCACGCGCGCCACCGCCTGCGGGCAATCCGGTCGCACGAGCGGAAGCGGCGGTACATCGAGCGGCGGATACTCGCCGGTGAGCGACGCGAATGCCGTCGCCGCCAACTGCCATTGGTCGCTTTCCGGCGTCGGCAGCCATTCGTCCTCCGGCCACTCCGGCGCACGCGGAAGCCGCCCCGGAAACGGCGTCAAACCCACCGGTATCAACGTGCGAGGCAGCACCCACTCCCACGCGAGCAGCCACAGCTGGCCCGTCGGCGTTAGCCAGATCGACTCGCCGCACACAGCGCCGTGCGCGGTACCCGTTGTATGCAGATACGCGAGCGCTTGACCGGTGGACCGCAGCAGCTGCAACGACGTACTCAGGTCGTCCGGTCCCACTCGACGAATCCGTCCCGCCACACTCTCACCGGAGATCCACCGCCGCACGTACGCCGGCCCGCGGCGACTCTGCGGACCGCCCGGCCACCAGTCGTATGCCGTTGGTATCGACGCGTGCGCCCGATGCGCCAACGCACGCGCTTCGGCGCCCAGCCACACTGCATGCGTCGGATCCGGAACCGTCACCAACGAGAGTGAGCGGCCGAGTGCATCGACCACTTCTTGATAGTGACGAAACTCCGCGAGCACGCCCTCGGCTCCCCACGACCAACCCGCGGGTAGTTGCCAGCCCTCGATGTGCGACGGAAGTTTCGCCGTCACACTGTGCGGCGAGGATGCGCCCGGAGCCAAAGGCGAGACGCCCGATTCGGGCGCGGCGGCCGGTGACGCCGGCGCCCCTCCCCCCCCGGGGCGCGAGCCGGCGCCGGCGGGCGGCGTGACGGTCACGAGCCAAACCTACAGTCAGTGCCAGCCACGGCCAAGCACGCAATCAATGAGCGTCATGGACACCACGATCTCTGCACCCAGCATCGTCTTCGAGCCACTCTTCGACGGAGTGACCGCTCCCTCGCGCGCCACCGCCGGTGCCGCCGGCTACGATGTCCGCGCCCATCTCCAAGGCCGCGCCGTCCGCACGTGGCACGATGGCGCCGAAGCCATGCTGTCGACGAGTACGACCGGGATCTTCACGCTCGAGCCCGGCGACGTTGCCCTCATCCCGCTCGGATTCCGCGCGCGCCTCCCCGCCGGCTACGAAGCACAGGTGCGACTCCGCAGCTCGATCGCGTTTCGCCGCGGTCTCATCCTGCCCAACGCACCCGGCACCATCGACGCCGACTATCCCGACGAGTGGCTCGTGATGGTGCGCAACGTCTCCGCCCAACGCATCACCATCGAGCACGGCGAGCGCCTTGCGCAGATCATCCTGCACCGCTACGCCACGCTCGATTGGTCCACCGGCGCCGTGACGCGATCCACCGACCGCAGCGGCGGCATCGGCAGCACGGGCTAACTGAACACGGCCTGCCTAACGATTCGTATGACACTGTAATACGAATGACGCTCGCGTGACGAGCTCGGCGTTAGTACCTTGGTCGGGCGCGAAACACGGCACGAGGACGCGTCAACATGATTCACCTGGTAGGACTCGGACACGCCGTCATCACCGTCGGCGTCACTCGCCTTACGCAAGCCAGCGAGACGCTGTTCGCGTCGGCGCTGCTGTTCGTGTCCGAAGCCGGCCGGCCCATCGAGCGACACCGCATCATCGAGTTGCTCTGGCCGCGCGCAACCGTCCAGCGCGCGAACCACCGGCTCCGCCAAACCCTCTATCGCCTCAACACACTCGGCGCCGCGCTCCGGTCGGATCGCGGCCACATCACATTGCCCGCCCGCTCCGCACAATCGGATTTCGGTGAGGTGCTCGCCGCCGGCCGCGGCGCCGATCCCAATCGCGTCGCGGAGCTCGTGCAAGGTCCGTTTCTCCCCGGCTACGCACCGCGCTTCTCGCCGACGTTCAGCGAATGGCTCGAGCGCGAACGCGACATCGTCACATCCGGACTGCGACGCGTGCTCGTGGCCGCTATCGCCGCGCAGCGCGAGCGAAACGATTGGGCAGCCGTCGAACGGCTCGCCACGCGATGTCTGTTGCTCGACCCACTCAACGAAGAAGCAACGCTCGCACTCGCCGAAGCCGCCGCGTTCCACGGCAGCAAAGTGCGCGCGCTGGAGATCCTCGATTCGTATTTGCGAGAGCTCGGACCCGGTGCGGGGGATATCCGCGTGCCAGCCACGCTCCTCCGACGACGCATCGCCGAAGCCTACCGCGCCGCTCCAGAGCAGCAGCGCACATCGCAGGTCGGACGCGAGCAGGAAATGCAGGACATGAAACGCGTCTTGCATGGGCTGTTTAGCGCGCGCGGTGAGACCTGCCTGGTCTGCGGCGAAGAGGGCATCGGCAAAACGCGATTCGCCACTGAAGTCGCGTGCGCCGCCCAACTCGACGGCATCAAGGTCGTGCGCGTCGAATGCCAGTCGCACGACGTCGAGCGCCCGCTCGCCGGTATCATCGAAGTCGTGCGACGCGTTCGCGCCATGCGCGGCGCCATCGCCGTCGGTGTAGGATCCAAGCGCACGCTCGATGCCGTCCTCGTGGCGAGCGAGCCCGCGGCCGGACCCGAAGTGTCCGACATGGAGCAGACGTGCGCGCGCGTCCGCGTCGCGCTCATCGATCTCCTCGATGCCGTATCGCACGAACAACCCGTCGTCCTCATTATCGAAGACGCACAGTGGCTGGATCGCCCGTCGTGGACGTGCGTCCGCGCATTGTCCCGTTGGGCCCTCAAGCACCGCGCCTTCGTGATCCTGACCGCTCGGCAGAGTGACCTCGCCCAACGGTTCGATTGTGCCGACGACGTGCGCCCGCGCCTCATCCGACTCAAGCCGCTCGACGATCCTGCCAGTCGCACACTCGTCCGACACGCCCTCAACGGCTCGGTCCGCGAAGGCAACGAGCCGTTTGCCGAATGGTGCGTTGCACGCGGCGGCGGCAATCCCTACGTGCTCACCGAGCTCGCCGTCCGCGCCGAGGGCGACACCGAGCCGTTTCGCGCGCCCGCGGCTCTCGAGCGCATTGCGGCCGAACGACTCGATGGATTGAGCGAGGTTCCGCTCCGGATTCTCCAAGCCATCGCCGTCCTGGGGCCGGCGTCCTCTACCCGGCGCGTGGAAGAATTGTTGGGCGCGACTCGGTTAGGCCTGATCGACGGCCTCGACACCCTGAGCACCGCCGGCATGATCGGCCTCGAGGGCGATCGCATCGTCCTCCGCCACCGCCTCACCGCCGAAGCCGCGCTCGAGCGGTTGTCCACGCCGGCACGACAACTCCTTCACCGCCGCGCCGCCGAGCTCCTCGAGCGCGAACGCTCGGCCGAGGCTCCCGACGTGCTGGCCGGCGAGTGCGCCGAACACTGGCAGTACGCCGGCGAACACACCCGCGCGATCGAGCTGCTCACCGGCGCCGCCTCGCGCCTGACGGGACTCGGCATGCCGATCGAGGCGGCGCGGCTCTACGAGCGTGCCGCGCAGATCACGACGTCCGCGCCGGACAAGCTCCACCATCTCGCGGCCCGCGCCCACGCGCTCTTCCTCGGCGCCGACTGGGAGCCGTTCGTGCACGTCGCGACCGAGTTGGAATCGCTGCAACGCCATACCCACGGGTCGCCCGACAACCATGACGACACCGAGCTGGAGCTCTCCCTCGCCAAATGGCGGCTGGGTGCCGACCGCCGCGAGCTCCTCGCCGACGCCACGCGCTGCGCGGCCGCCGCCTCGGCGTCCGCATCGCACCGCGTGCTCGCGGCCGCATGGGCATTGATGATTGCCGACAATCTGTGCGACGAACGCGCCGCGACTGCCGTGATGCGCGTCGTCACCCCCGCCCTCGGCAAAGCCGGTATCGACGAGGGAGCGGCGGCCTGTCTGCACATGGTGTATCACACGGCGTTCGGCAATCCGCAGA
Organism: Gemmatimonadaceae bacterium; assembly: GCA_036376535.1. Classification (GTDB taxonomy): domain Bacteria; phylum Gemmatimonadota; class Gemmatimonadetes; order Gemmatimonadales; family Gemmatimonadaceae; genus JADGGM01. The sequence continues at coordinate 55,141 of DASVAC010000184.1, forward strand.
CGGGCCTCGACGCGGCGCACCGCCTAACGGACTCGCAGCTCGCGGCGCCGGACGGCGGCAACAAAGCCAAGTACCTGTCGCACGCGGCGGCCGCGCTGCGGCTCTGCGGTGCCCCGATCCTCGAGGCCCGCCAGGCTGCCGCGGCCGCGCTCGAGATCGCCCAACGACTCGGCCTCGCGGCCTATGCCGCACCGGCCGCCAACCAGATCACGCTCACGTTTCTCGCCGAGGGCGACACGGCCACGGCGCGTGCGTGGTTCGAGAAAGCCCTCTGGCTCATGGAGCACAGCGCCGACACCGTCGGGCGCTCCACCATCCTGAGCAACGGAGCCGAGATCGCCCTGCGCGAGCGCCGGTTAGGCGACGCCGAGCGCCTGATCACGGAGAGCGAGAAGGCCGTCGGCCACGCACGATCGCCGCGCTCGGACATCCGACACGTCTCGTTCCGCTGGCGCCTCGGACTCCTCCGCGGCGATGCAAACCCGACGGAGCACGACCTCACGCACTTCGCGCACCTGCACCGATGCACGCGCAAGGCGAACGGACAGGACTTCGCCACCGCGGTGCTTGTGGAGTTGTTGCTGCTCCGCGGCCGCCGTCGCGAGGCGTCGCGCCTGCTCACCGCGTACGTGAAGCGGTTCCGGCGGCCCGCCGCGCCGCTCGAGCCCGACCTCGAGCGGCTGCGTGGTGAATTGGGTGTGGAGTGACGGCGGCGAACGCCGCAGTTAGGCGAGCTGCGCGACCGAGAGGTCTTTGGGTCGCGATGCCGCCGCGCTGTCGCGCACGGCGGGCGAGGCGAACAACAGCCCGAACATCGGGCTCGCGAGGAGCTGGTCGCAAATGGTCGGATCGAACTGGCGCCCGCGATGCTTGGCGAGCTCGGCCCGCACCTGCACCTCGCCTAACGCCTTGCGGTACGGGCGGTCCGTGGTCATGGCGTCGATCGTATCCGCGATCAGCACCACGCGCGAGCCCAACGGAATCTGGTCGCCAGCCAGGCCATCGGGATACCCGCTCCCGTCCCAGTTCTCGTGGTGATGCCGCACCGCTTGCACGAGGTCGCGCAGCTGCGATACCGTCGAGACCAGCTCGGCGCTCTTGATCGGGTGCGTCTGCATCACCGCCCACTCGTCCGCGGTGAGCTTGTCCGGCTTGCGCAGAATCGGCGCGTAGATCTCGTGGATCTTGCCCACGTCGTGCAGCAGCGCGGCCGTCGCAATGCGTTCGATCTCACGCGACGATAGGCCTAACGCACGAGCGATGAGCTTCGCGTAGTGCGACACGCGTCGCGAGTGGCCTGACGTATACGGATCGCGTGCCTCGATGGCCTTGACCATCAGCTCGAGCAGTTCCTGGTTGACCCGCTCGAGCTGGCGGTTCGTCTTGTACAGCTGGCGTACGCCGAGCAGCGGCAGCGCCAACACGAGGGCGCCGAACGCCCCGAACCGCGCGTAGCACCACGCCAGAAGAAATGCCACCGGGCTCGCGAGCACGTCGTACGCCAGGCTGCCCAGGTGATTCTGCCGCCAGACCTTCAACAGATTCTTGCTGTCGTTGGTCGCGATCGCACCGCTCACCGCCAGCGTGTTCACGGCGACGAACACGATCACCATCACCGAGAACGGCACGCCCACGGTGGCCAACGCCTGCGGCGCGCTCATCGCGCTGTAGTGCAGCAGGGGTTTCCCGCCCAACAGGATGTACGACAGCACCGCCAGCGACGTCGCCAGCGACATCTGGACCACGTTGAAGACTTTCTTGACGCCGTCGCGTGTGCTGATGATCTCGGTGATGATGTTCGTCACCGCGACCGCGACGACCGCGATCCAGTTAGGCGAGAGAAGCGCCGTGGCCGTGAACGGGATGAACCCGATCGACCCGCCGGCGCCGGCCGGCAGCTGGTACACCAACAGCAGCGCGAACACCGACAAACCGGACATCCACAGCGCAGCACGAACGGATCCCGCATCGACCACCGGCACGACCCAATAGACGCAGATGGCAGCAGCCACTGCGCCCAACGCCACACCCGTCACGTACAGTCGCACCCGGTTCATTCGCACCGCTTGCGAAAAAGAGGAACCCCCGTCCCCGGGTCTTACCACCAGTGTGCGGTGTCAGACGCAACGACCGCGTACATCGACGTAACGAGCTGGGTCAAGAACGACATTTCGCGTCACC
>DASVAC010000185.1:0-10750 GCA_036376535.1 Gemmatimonadaceae bacterium
GAGTAGCTGAGCTTCCTCGCTCGGACGGCTCGTGCGGTGGGCGCTCTTTGACAAAGGCATCAAAGGAGCACCGTCGGGTCGAGATAGTCCTCCTCAGCGCCCGCACGCGCATGGTGGGCTTCCTCGCTCTGTTGACACGGATAACATCGGATAACGACACGGATCAGAGCCGATCGCTCGGCGCTCGGCGCACAGCGCGTCCGCCATGGGCAGAACCGATCTTTTCATGGACAGACGGCACACGCCGTCACCAACACCCACAGAGACGACTCGCCGGTACGACCCTCGCCGCCACCGCCGAGCGATCCGCTCTGATCCGTGTCGTTATCCGATGTTATCCGTGTCAACAGAGCGAGGAAGCCCACCATGCGCGTCCCGGCACCGATGAGAACGATCTCCACCTGCAGATCGTACGCTGCACCCGGCCACGGCAGCCATTGCCCTATCTCTTGCTAATTCACCCACGCGACTCCACGAAGAGCCACAAGAGTGAATCTTGTTTCACTATCGTTATCCTTTGATGCCTTTGTCGAACCGAGCCACCACCGCTGCTACGGATTCGCGCTTCTGAACTGAACTGCTACCTTGCGGCGAGCACGCGCGCGATGCGCGCGCACTCGAAGACGGCGCGAATGAAACTCGATGGGTCCGCCAGGCCGCGACCCGCGATGTCCAATGCAGTACCGTGATCGGGCGACGTGCGCGGGAACGGCAACCCGAGCGTCACATTCACTGCGCTGCCGAACGACGCGACTTTGATCGCGGTCATGCCGACATCGTGATACGGCGCGATCACGGCGTCGAACTCGCCGCGCATCGCGCGCACGAACACGGTGTCGGCGGGAAACGGACCCGAGAGTCCGCTCGCGCGTGCGGCAGGCGCGAGTATCTCGTCGTCTTCGGCGCCGAAGCGGCCGTGGTCGCCGGCGTGCGGGTTGAGCGCGCAGAGCGCGATACGCGGTTGGGCGAGGCCGTACCAATCCTGAAGGCCGCGGCGCGTCACGTCTGCCGCTTCGATGATCGCATCGCGCGTGAGCGCGTGCGTCACATCGCGCAACGGGATGTGCGTCGTCGCGAGCACCACGCGCAGGCGGTCGGATGCAAGCATCATGGCGACGCGCGAGCCAGTGAGATGCGCGAGCATCTCGGTATGTCCGGGAAAGTCGAAGCCGCCCGCGAGCAGCGCGTGCTTGTCGATGGGTGCGGTGACGATGCCCTGCACCACACCGCTGTTGGCGAGCTCCACCGCGCGTTCGATGGCTCGTCCGGCGAGCGCGCCGGCCGCGGCTTCACCGTTGCCCGCCTTCCAATCGCCGACAGCTTCGTCCACCGTTAGGCTTGGACCGCGCGGTCCGACGAGCACGAGCTCGGCGACGCCGCGCAGCGTATCATCGTGCGCCGCGCGCTCCACGATCTCGGGTCCGATGCCGCGCGGATCGCCGAGGGTGACTGCGAGACGCGGGCGACTCACGCGTCCACGCCGGGCGTGCGATCGTCTCGCAGCACGCGATACAGCGTTTTCGCTTGCGCGCGACTCACGTTGCCGCCGATGTCGCCGGTGAGCTCCAGCTCGAGCGACCGGTTGGAGTATTCGATGCCGATCCGGTCGCCCGCGCGCACTTCGGTGGATGCTTTCGCGCGCGCACCGTTCACCGTCACGGCGCCGACGTCACACGCTTCTTTGCCCTCGCTTCTGCTGCGCACGAGCAGCAATCGTTTCAGCGCGAGGTCCACGCGCACCGCTCAGGGCACGTTCATGACGGCGACGTACGTCTCTTTGCGCAGCGAATCCAGGTAGTGGCGAACGGCCTTCTGCTGCGACAACTGGTCGCGGATGCGTTCGCGATAGTCGGCCAGGGTCGGCTCGCGTGCGCCACTGATGGACGTGAGATCGATGATGAAGAACTTGGGCACGCCGCGCGACTTGTCCTCGATCGTGAACGGATCGAGGATGTCGCCCGATTTGTGTCCCGCGATCGCCGCCTGGTACTCCTTGGGCAGCTGCGCCTGCGGGAACGGATCGGGCATCAACTTCTCTTCCGATGGGTCGTGATACTTGGCGGCAAGATTGTCGTACGACGCACCATGCCGTAAGAGGTTCGCGACGCTGTCCGCGAGCACGTGGGCGCGCGCGATGTCGGCCGAGTCGATCTGGGGGCGAATCAGAATCTGACGGCCGCGCACTTCCGCCGGCTGCACGCGATCGATCTTGATGATGTGGTAGCCGAACACCGTCTTGATGATGGGGCTCACCTGACCGGGCGGCAGCGCGAAGTACATCGCGTCGAAGTTAGGCACGAACTCTCCGCGCCGGTGCCAGCCCAGATCGCCGCCCTGATCCTTGGTCGTCGCATCCATCGACTCGCGTTTGGCGATCTGCGCGAAGTCGCCGCCTTTGCGAATCTCGGCGAGCAACGAATCGGTTTTGAGCAGCGCCGCCGAGTCTTCCTTCACGCTCGGCTGCGGCGAGATCACGATCTGCTTGTACGTGACCGTGGCGGGCAGCTTTTGAATCTGTCCTTTGCTCGCCTGGAAGAACGAATCCACTTCCGCTTCCGACACCGGCATGCTCGTCAGCTTGCCATCGCCGCGCAGCTTCTCGAACAATTTCTGCTGCAGCGATTCGCGGCGGGCCTTGTCGAGCAGGAAGCGACGGAACTCATCGGGCGTCGCGAACCCCGACAGCTTGAGCTGTTGGCGGAATTCCTGTTCGCTCGCGAAGCGTCCGCGGATTTGTTGGAAGCGCTGATCGACTTCGGTGGCGAGGTCGTTGTCGCTCACGTCGATTTTTTCGACGTGCGCCTGCTGGACCAGCAATTCTTCATCGATGATCGACGACAGGATGTCGTGGATCATGCGCGACTGCCCAACGGAGTCGGTGGGGAGCGTCGCGCCCTGCGCGCGCGCGGCGTTGATGGCGTCTTCGATGTCGCTGCGCAGAATCGGCTGCGTGCCGACGACCGCGACGACACCATCGACTGGAACGATGGTGCCCGGCGGCGGCGCTTCCGGCTCGCCTGGAGCGGGCGCGGTGCCGGGCGTCGGCGTCGGGGGCATCGTCAATTTTGGCGCGACTAACGTGTCGTTCGAGACAGCCGTGTCTTGCGTCGCCGCTGAATCACGCACGGTCGTATCGCGCGCTGTGGTGTCGCGCGCGGTTGTGGTGTCGCGAACTGTCGTATCGCGCCTGGTGGTCGAGTCCTGCGCCATGATCGGCGCAGAACCCAGGAGCATCCCCACCATCAGCGCTGTCGAAAAACGGAAGCTCGTCATACCGGTGCTACACGCGGTGCGGGAGACAAAGTTCCATTACGGCTTCGTCGTGCCGGTGTCGGATTTCGCGGGGGTCGGCGGCGGGCCGAGCGGCACCTCGGAGGGCGGCCGGTTCTTGGCGCGCACCGAGTCCTGCTTCGCCTTTTGCTTGTTCGCCTGATCGGTGGCGGACTGGAGCGCCGCATCGTTCACCTTCCAGGCGTACTTGGCGCGCAGCAGCTCTTCGATCGGCGGCGGTACCGCGACGTACTGCGCCTGCTGCGACATCAACTTGTCGAGATACTGATCCGCGCGCGTCGCGGCGATGCGCTGGCGTTCGGCCGGCGTCTTGCCGCTGTCGGCGAGCGACTTGGGCGATACGCCTAACCGATCCCAGAGCGCCGTGACCGCCTGCGAAAACCGCGAGTGCAGCTGCGCGAGCTCTGTCGAGTCGAGCTGGATGTTCGCGCTGTCGGCCTCGTGGAGTACGAGCTCGTTGCGCTCGACGTTCTTGATGAACTCGGTCACCTGGGTGTCGGGCGCCTGCTTGAGGCCCATCTCGATCTGCGACTTCTGCGGGTACGCGTCCACCCATTTGACGAGCCTGCCTAACGTGAGCGGGCCGGCGTTCGAGGTCGCGAGGACGACGTCGTCGTTGCTATGCGCATCGAGATCCTTCGACGCATCGCGCAGGACGCTGAGCGCGTTGTCGCGCAATTTCACGTTGCCGTTGGTCTCGAGGCCAACGATCCACAAGCTGTCGGCGTGGCGCATCGCGTCCTGGTTGACCTGGCGGCCGAAGTCATCCTTCACCTCGGGGAACGTCGAGCGGCGAATGATGTGGTAGCCGAACTGCGTCTCGACCACCGGCGAGATCTCGCCGGGCTTGAGCGCCAGCACCGCGGTCTCGAACTGCTTGACCATCATCCCCTTCGGGAACAATCCGAGGCTGCCGCCGCGCGCCGCCGAGCTCGGATCCTGGCTATTCTTGCGCGCGAGGTCGGCGAAGTTCTGTTCCGTGACCTGCTTGCGCAGCGCTTCCGCCTTCTTGTGGATCGAGTCTTTCACCGCTTGGCTCGCGCCGGGCGGCACGGTGAGCAGAATGTGGCTCGCGGCGAGCATCTCACCCTGTTCGTAGCGTTGGGCGAGGTTCGTCGTGTCCATGCCGGTGTACGTCTTGGCGTGTTCCTCGTGCCACTTGCTCATGCGCTCCTGCGCAATCACCGACCACAGCGCCTGATCGACGAGCTTGGGATCGGTGAGCGAGTCCTGGTGTGCAGCGGCGTCGGCTAACAGCTCGTAGTCGACCCACAGGTTCGTGATTGTGCTCGCGATTTCGTGATTGACCGGCACTTTCGCTTGCGCCAGCAGCGAGCCCAATCGTTGGACCGACAGCTCCTGCGACCCCGCCTTGGCGGCGACGTCCACGTGCGCGGTCATGGCGTCTTTGAAACCCTCGCACGCAATCAGTACCAGGGCAGCAGCGGCGAGCGGCAGGAATCTCAGTTTCATCGGAGAAGAGAATGAATGTTGGAGGCGCCGTGGTGCATCGGCAGTCGCGTCCCGCTACTGCGCAGGTTACGCGGTTGTCAGACTCTTCAGTGCCGCGACGAGTCCGGATAACAAATCGCCGCCGCCCAGCCGTGAAATCTTGAGGGACAGCGGTTGCGTGCGCCGCACTTCGGCCTGGAATTGCACCTCGCGAAACGCCGCGGTAAGTCCTTTGAGGCGCGGCATTGCGTCAGCCCGAAAGGTAACACGCGCCTCGTCGCCGCGCACCAGTATGCCTTCGATCCCCAAGCGTCCCCCGAGAATCCGGAGGAGGGCACTGGCCAGGAACGCCGTAGCGGGAGCGGGGAGCGGACCAAACCGGTCGCGCAACTCGTCGCGGAGCGCATCGACCTCGGCGGCCTCGGTCATCTGCGCCAGACGGCGATACACGTCGAGCTTGGCCTCCGGCATCGGGACATAGTCGTCGGGCAGGTAGCTGCCCACGTCCATGGAGACCTCGGCCGGCAGCAGCTTGGGCCCACCGTCGCCGCGCACGAGTCGGTTCACCGTTTCGTCGAGCATGCGCAGGTACATCTCGAAGCCCACGGCCTGCGCGAAGCCCGACTGCTCGGGGCCGAGCAGATTCCCTGCTCCACGCATCTCGAGATCCTTGAGCGCGATCTGGTAGCCCGCGCCCAGCTCGGTGTGGTGCTCGAGCACTTGCAGGCGCCGCTCGGCTTCGGGGTCGACGTTGTCGGGCACGAGCAAGTAGCAGTAGGCTCGCCGGTGCGAGCGCCCAACGCGGCCGCGCAGTTGATACAGTTGGGCGAGACCAAAATAATCGGCGCGATTCACGAACATTGTATTGGCGTTCGATACATCGAGGCCCGACTCGACGATCATGGTCGACACGAGCACGTCGACCTCGCCCGACACGAAGCGGCGCATCACGTGCTCGAGATCGCGCTCGCGCATCTGGCCGTGCGCCACGGCCACACGCGCGCGCGGCAGGAGGCGCTGAATGTGGTCGGCGACGCCCTGAATGGTCTCGATGCGGTTGTGGACGAAGAACACCTGTCCGCCGCGGTCGATCTCGCGCGCGATGCCTTCGTCGATCAGGCCATCGTCCCAGGGCTCGACGAAGGTGAGCACGGGCGACCGATCGCGCGGCGCGGTCTGCATGAGCGTGACGTCGCGGAGTCCGGCAAGCGATTGATGCAGCGTGCGCGGAATCGGCGTGGCGGTGAGCGTGAGGACATCGGTCTCGAGCTTGATCTGCTTGAGGCGTTCCTTGTGCTTCACGCCGAACCGATGTTCTTCGTCGATCACGAGCAAGCCGAGGTCCTTGAAGGCGACGTCGGGGCTCAAGAGCCGGTGCGTGCCGATGACGATGTCGACTTTGCCTTCGCCTAACGCGGCGATGACCGCCGCCTGCTCTTTCGGCGTTTGAAACCGGCTCAGCGTTTCGACGCGTACCGGGAAGTCGGCGAGACGCTCGCTGAACGTGCGGCCGTGCTGCTCGGCGAGAATCGTGGTCGGCACGAGCACCGCCGCTTGTCGTGCCGACTGCACCGCCTTGAACGCGGCGCGCACGGCGACTTCGGTTTTGCCGTAACCCACGTCGCCGACGAGCAGGCGATCCATGGGGCGCGGGCTTTCCATGTCGCGCTTCACCTGGTCGGTGGCCGTGCGTTGGTCGGGCGTGTCCTCGAACAGGAACGACGATTCGAGCTGGCGCTGCCACGAGTTGTCGGGCAGCGCGCTCTGTTTGGTGGCGGTGCGGCGCCGGGCGTAGAGGTCGAGCAGCTCCATCGCCATTTCCTGCAGGGCGGCGCGCGTGCGGTCACGCTGATGCGCCCAGCGCTTGCCGCCTAACTTGTGCAGCCGCGGGGGCGGCGCGTCCTCGCCCGCGTCGCCCGAGCGATAGCGCTCGATCTGGTCGATGCGGTAGAGCGGGACGTTGAGCCGGTCGCCGCCTTCGTATTCGATGACCGCCGCTTCGATCGTGCTCTCTTTGACGAACACTTGCTCGATGCCGCGATAGATCCCGATGCCGTGCTCGAGGTGCACGACGTAGTCGCCGGGCTTGAGGCCGTTGAGGCTCTCGAGCGGCGCGCCGGTGGCGTAACGGCGCTGGCGGCGGATGCGGCGCTCGCGGCGAAAGATCTCGTGGTCCGTTAGGACACGGAGTCCTTCGGTGTGCCCGGATGGCGGAATGACGAACCCGCCGCTCACGACGCCCACCGCGAGCGCGGCGTCGCTGGCCGTCCAACCGGCTTCGTCGAGCAGCTCCTCGAGACGTTCGGCCTGGCCGATGTTGTCGCAGAGGATCACCGTCGGCGTACCGTCGTCGACGATGCGGCGGAGGCGCTTGATGTCGCGGTCGACGGCCTCGGGCGGGCGGATCGCGAACACGACGTCCGGTTCGTTAGGCGCGGCGTCGCCGGCGGCGGTGGGCGGCACGAGCGCGACAACGCCGAGTCGCGCCATGGAGGACGCGGCATCGTCGGGCGGCTGGAACAGCGCATCGCGCGCCGGCGCATCCTCGCCGCGGCGCCGCGCGAGCTCGATGTGGTGTCGCGCTTCCTCCCACGTGCGGCGCATCTCGGCGTCCACGTGCGCGTGCGCCGGGACGACGAGCACGGTGTCGGGCGGCACGAGATCGAGGAGCGATCCGCGCTCCGCCGATTCCGCGCGCTCGCTGGGCCGCGCGTCCACTGGAAGCACGAGTGCGAGATCGGCGTCGCGCGTCGAGCGCTGCGTGAGGATGTCGAAGTGGCGCAGCGAAGAGATCTCGTCGCCCCAGAACTCGAGGCGCACGGGGTTCGCCATGCCGAAGCTGTAGATGTCGACGATGCCGCCGCGCACGCTGAACTGGGCGACGTCATCCACGAGGTCGACGCGCTCGAAGCCCACCTGCTCGAGGTGGTGCACGAGGTCCTCGAGGCGGCGCACATCGCCCACGCGCAGCTCGAGTCGCGCGGAGCGCACGACGTCGGGCAGGCGGGTGCGCTCGAGCACCGCGCGCGCCGTAGTAATGAGTGTGCGGACCGCGCCGCGGGCCACGCGCTCGAGCGTTTCGACGCGCTCGCCGGCCACCTCGAGGTGCGGCTCGACCTCGCCGAACCCTTCGCGGGGCGGATAGAGCGCGGTGGCGTCGTCGTCCTGGAGCACGGTGAGGTCGGCCAGCCATCGCTCGGCTTCGGGGAGCGACTCGGCGACGACGACGAGGAAGCGCCGTTGGCCCAACTTCCTGCCTAACGCAGCGACCAGCGCCGCGTCGCTCGATCCCGGCAGCCCGCCTATCGTCAGGCGGTGGCCGGGAACGGGCACCGTGGCGACGAGCCGCGTGAACGAAGGCAGCGACTCGATGGCGTCGAGCAGACGCGGGAGCGGCATCAGGCGGTGGCGGCGCGGCTGCCGCGCGCCATGGCCGACTCGGCCACGAGCGCGACCAGCGCCGCGGCCAGGAGCGGCGCCACGAGCGGGCGTCGCGGCGCTGTCGCGAACACCGCCGTGGTGAACTTCGCGCCGTCTTGGGCGGTGGTGACGTGCCGGCCGCGCAGCCGCGCGGCGAGCGCGGACGGGTCCAGCCGATGGAGATCCGACTCGGACGCCTCAGGGTTCACGACCAACGCACCCATGCGGGCGCCGGCGTGGAGAAAGAAGTAGGCGCCCGGGCGGGCCGGCGCGGCGAGCGAGTCGTCGGGCAGCGGTACGCGATCGCCGTCGGGCAGCTCGAGCGCATCGGCACCCGTTGGGCGAACGATCATCGCGCCCGGCGTGGTCGCCAGCACCGTGCCCGCGTCAGCGCTCAGGCGCTGCGACAGGACGTCGCCTAACCAGGGCACGAACGCGGCGCGCACCGGGAACGTGGTGGCATCCGGTGTGAGGGGCGATCCGATGAGCACATAGCGCGGTCCGCTCACGATCCACGGCTCTCCGGCTGCCGTGGCCAGCGTGTCGGACCGCGTGCCGGGTTGCGACCTGAGCGGAAAGCGCACGGTCGCGGTGACATCGGCGAGCGGCACCGGCGATCCGTTCGCTCCGCGCACGGTCGTCTCGCCGTGCCGCGCGGCGCCCAACCGCCACGGGATGCCTAACCGCTCGAGCGCGCGGTTGGCGGCGCCGAGCTTCACCGGGTCGGACGGCGCGACGAGGAGCGCCGGTAGCGAGGTGACTTCGTCGGCCGACGCAACAATGATGTCGCTCCCTGTGCGCGCGCGCTCGGCCTCCACCAGCGACTCGAGCGCGTTCGACACGAACGGTCCCGCCGATGGCGCGACACGCACCGCCGGCGCCGGCCCGATCCACGTGGCGAACCACCGCACGTCGTCGCCGCGCAGCTCGTCCGGCTCGAGCTCCACCGATCCCGCGGTCCACCCGCGCTCCGGCGGCTCGGCGCGAACCAGCACTGGTTCGTCGCGCGTCACCGTTCCGCGCGCGAGCGTGCGACCCTCGAGTGTAATGCGATAGGTGGCGGAATCGGGCGTCATCACGCGCGCCTGGACGGCGCCGTTGGGCGTCCACCGCACGGGCTGCGCGCGCGCGTCCACCACCGCATGGTTCGGCGGCGCGTCGCCCGGCGGCCGGTACGCGAACACGTTCACCGCGCCTAACGATACCGGCTCGGGCCACGCGGTGGCCTGGCCGTCCGTCACCACCGCCACTTCGCGCTCCGGCAACGCCGCGCTCACCGCGACCGTACTGGCGCGCGTCGTCGCGTCTTCCACGTCCCCTGCCCCGGCCAACGGTTCCGTGTGCGCGATGTCGTCCAGAATCGCCGAGCGCGATCCACCGCGCACGATGCCGTCGGCGGTGACCAGCCACACGCGATCGTCCGGCGATGCGCCGCGTACCACTTGCGACGCGCGGGCGCGCAGGTCGTCGAGCACCGGATGCCCCGATACGATTACCGACGTGCTCAGCGAGTTGTCCAACACGACGGCCAGCGCAGTCGGCGCGTGCCCCGCGCCCGACACGCGCAGCACCGGTCGCGCGGCCGCGGCGGCGATGCAGACCACGATCGCCATGCGCAGCAGCATCAGGAGCAAGTTGCGCAGCCGCAGTTTTCGGCTGTGCTCGCGTTCGGCCCGGGCGAGGTAGCGCACGGCCGGAAACTCCACGCGCGCGCCGATACGCCGCCTGAGCAGGTGCAGCAGGAGCGGCACCGCGGCGGCGGCCGCCGCCACGAGCCACAGCGGCGAGAGAAAATCGATCACGGCAGCCGCTGCCTAACGGAGAACGCGCGCCGGAGCGGAACGCCGAACGGCGCGTCGGTGGTGACCACCTCGTAGGCGGCGCCCACCCCGGCGAACGCGTCGCGCCACTCGCCTAACGCACGGTCCACCGTCTCGCGGTACGCCGCGCGCACGTCGGCCGATGCCGCCGGCACCTCGATCTCGCTCTCCGGATCCACGAACAACGCGTCGCCGCGCGCGGGCAGATCGCGCTCCGCCGGATCCATCACGTGCAGCACCGCCACGTGATGCCCCGCATGCCGCAACCCGCGCACGCGCGCAATCACGTCGGGCGGATCCATGAGGAGATCGGAGATGAGCACGATCATGCCGCGCCGCGCGATGAGCCGTCCCGCCTGCTCGAGCGCGATCGGCGCGAACGACGCGCGGCCGGCGCCGGGATCATCGAGCGCAGCCACGATCCGCTGCCACTGGCCCGTCCGCACGCGCGGTGGCACCGCGCTGCGGACCGCGTCGTCGAAGCGCACGAGCCCAACGGCGTCGCGCTGCCGCAGGAACAAGAGTGCGATGGCCGCGGCCAGTCGCTCGGCGTACGCGAGTTTGGTCAGCCTCGATTCATCGCCTCGCCACGCCATCGACCGGCTCACATCGAGCACGATCGTCGCGCGCAGGTTCGTCTCTTCCTCGTACTGCTTCACCACCCACTTGTCCGCACGCGCCGCGATCTTCCAATCCACGTAGCGCAGCTCGTCACCGGGCAGGTACGGCCGATGCTCCGCGAACTCCACCGAAAACCCTTTGCGCGG
>DASVAC010000186.1:0-7659 GCA_036376535.1 Gemmatimonadaceae bacterium
TTCGGACGACATGCCCAGCGCAACCACGATTCTCGACGCGCGCGCGATGGATCGCACGCTGCGTCGCATGGCAGACGAAATCGTCGAGCTGAACGACGGCACGGACAATCTCATCATCGTCGGCATCCAGCGCCGCGGCGTCCAACTCGCCGAGCGAATCGCCGCCACGATCAAAGCCCGCAACGACGTCGATGTCCCGCGCGGCGCCCTCGACATCACCCTCTATCGCGACGACCTCCAGACCGTGGGGCCGCGTCCTGTCGTCGGCGCAACCAAGCTGCCGTGGGATCTCGAGGACAAGTTCGTCGTGATCGTGGACGACGTGCTCTACACGGGACGCACGGTGCGCGCGGCGCTGGACGAGCTCGCGGACTTCGGACGGCCGGCGCGCATTGCCCTGGCGGTACTGGTCGATCGCGGCGGCCGCGAGCTGCCGATCCACGCCGATGTGGTGGGCAAGAAGATCAACGTCGCGCCGCACGACCGCGTCGACGTGCTCGTCGAAGAACTGGATGGCAAGGACGGCGTGGTGATCGCCCGCCGCGACGACAACGCGTGACGAGCGCACTCGGCAAAGACCTGCTCGGTCTCGAGCCGCTCACGCCGGAGCAAATCCAACTCATCCTCGACACCGCCGAGCCCTTCAAGGAGATCTCGGAGCGGGCGATCAAGAAAGTGCCGGCGCTCCGCGGGCAGACGATCGTCAACCTGTTTTTCGAGGCGTCGACGCGCACACGCATCTCGTTCGAGTTCGCGGAGAAGCGGCTGTCGGCCGACACAGTGAACGTGGCGTCGTCGGGGTCGAGCGTGCAGAAGGGCGAGACGTTAGTCGACACCGCGCGGAATCTCGAGGCGATGCGGATCGACATGGTCGTGATCCGGCACGGCGCGTCGGGAGCGGCGCGGTTTCTCGCCGACCGCATCGAGAGCAACGTGATCAACGCCGGCGACGGCACGCACGAGCATCCCACGCAAGGGCTGCTCGATCTGCTCACGCTGCGCGATCACTTCGGCACGCTTGCCGGACGTCGCGTGTGCATTGTGGGCGACGTGCTCCACTCGCGCGTCGCACGCTCGAACATCTGGGGCCTCAAGAAAATGGGCGCCGAGGTGGCGGTGTGCGGACCGCGGTCGCTGCTGCCGTGGGCGATCGGCGAGTTCGGCGTGACGGTGTTCTCGCGCGTCGAGGAAGCCATCGAATGGGCGGAGGCGCTCAACATTCTGCGTCTCCAGTTGGAGCGGATGACCGCGGGCTACATTCCGTCGCTGCGCGAGTACAACCGCGTGTTCGGCATCACGCGCGAGCGGCTCGCGCGCGCGCCGCGGGACGTGCTCATCCTGCACCCCGGGCCGATGAACCGCGGCGTGGAGATCGACTCCGACGTCGCGGACGGTCCTCACAGCGTGATCCTGAACCAGGTGACTAACGGAGTGGCGATCCGGATGGCGGTGCTCTACCTGCTGGCCGGGGGACGGCCGGAGCTGGCGGAAGCGGCGAAGGGAGGATCGGAGCGGTGACGCGCCGGCTGCTGCTCCAGGGCGGTACGCTGCTCGATCCGTCGCGGCGGCTGGACGAGCGCGGCGACCTGCTCCTCGCCGACGGGAAGGTGGCGCGGTTAGGCGGGGCGATCGACGCCGGCGAGTCGACGGAAGTCCTGGACTGCGCGGGCTGCTACGTGTCGCCCGGATTCATCGACGTGCACTGCCACCTGCGCGAACCGGGCCGCGAAGACGTGGAGACGATTGCCACGGGCGCGCGCGCGGCGGCGGCAGGGGGGTTCACCGCCGTGTGCGCGATGCCTAACACAGAGCCGGTCACCGACAACCAGGCGGCGGTGGGCTTCATCATCCGCCAGGCCCTGCGCGCCGGTGCGGCGCGCGTGTATCCGATCGGCGCGATCTCTGTTGGGCAGCGTGGCGAAGCCCTGGCCGAATTCGGCGAGATGGTGGGCGCGGGCGCGGTGGCGGTGAGCGACGACGGCCGCCCGGTCGCGAGCGCGCACCTCATGCGCACGGCGCTCGAGTACGCGCAGGCGTTCGACATTCCGGTGATCGATCACTGCGAGGAGCCGACGCTCGCGAACGGCGGCGCCATGAACGAGGGCGTGGTGAGCGCCCGGTTAGGACTCCCCGGCATTCCCACGGAAGCCGAGGAGATCATGGTCATCCGCGACATCCTCCTCGCGCGGCGAACGGGCGGACACGTGCACCTCGCGCACATGAGCACCAGCGGCAGCGTGGAGCTCATCCGGTGGGGCAAGGAGCGCGGCATTCGCGTGACCGCCGAGGTGACGCCGCACCACTTGACGCTCACCGAAGAGGCGTGCGAGGGCTACGACACGCACGCCAAGATGAATCCGCCGCTCCGCACCGCGGCCGATGTCGCTGCGTTAGGCGAAGCGCTCCGCGATGGCACGATCGACCTCGTCGCCACCGACCACGCGCCGCACCACTACGATGCCAAGGAGCGCGAGTTCGCCGACGCGCCGTTCGGGATCATCGGGCTCGAGACGGCGCTCGCGCTCGTGGTCACCGAGCTGGTCACGCCGGGCGTGATCGACTTCGCGACGCTCGTCGACCGCATGTCGTGCCGGCCGGCGAAGCTCTTTCACCTGCAGGGCGGCACGCTCGCCGAAGGCTCGGTGGCCGACGTCACCGTGTTCGACCCCGCGCGCACATGGACGGTGGATCCGTCGTCGTTCCTGTCCAAAGGACGCAACACGCCGTATGCCGGACGCACGCTCACCGGACGCGCGGTGTACACGATCGTAGGCGGACACGTGGTGTACCGCTTGGGCGGATGACGTCGGCCTCGGGGACGCTCGCCCAGCGTTGCACCCGGTGGAGATATCACTTGATGGGACTCGCCGAAACCTCGCGCGGCGCACAAAGTTACGGTGAGGCATCGTCGGAAGTCTACCTACATCTTAGAATGTACTCATCACGGCCGGACGTGATGGCGGTTGCGCACGCGCACACCGCACGGAAAGCATGGAGTACGCGGCGCGCATCGTGCTGGCTGCGCGTCTGGTAGGGAACGCGAACGAGCTCACGGCGGAGCAGGTGACCGCGTTAGTCGCGGCGCGCGCCGCGAAGGCAGATGTCCAATCGCGCAGCACGGCTCGCACGAGCCGGCGGGGGAAGGCATGACGGATCCAGCGGTGAACACGGAGCAGGTAACGGCGCTGTTCGAGGAGCGGCAGCGCTTCGAGTCGTGGCTTGCGATGCTCGAGTCGAAACGCGCGACGACGCCTGCGCACATCTTCGAGCGGGTCCACGCGGACTATGCGGCCCGGCTCGCCCGCGTGGTCGAGGAGCTCGGCTCCCATCGTGCTGCGCTGCAGGATCTCGAGCACAATTTCATGGAGCGTCTATCTTCGCTCGATGTGGACGATGCGAAAAATCGCGACGAAGCACTCGAGGCCGAGTTGCGGTCGACCGTCGGCGAGCTGAGCGCCGAGCGCCACGAAGAAGTTCGTTCGCGGACGCAAACGGTGCTGGCCGCGGTGGCGGACGAGCGGTCACACGTGGCCGCGGAGCTGGCCAAGCTGCGCACGATGCTCGAGGCAAGTGGCGGAACGCCGGCGTCGGCAAGGCCTGCGGTCTCAACGAACCAGCCTGCGGCCCAGCCGTCGCAGCAGCGTCCAGCCGCGGCGCCGCAGAGCGGCGCGGGGAAGCGGGACGACTGGCAGCAGCTTTCGTTCGATCGTGCCGCCCAAACGCCGGCGCGTCCCGCTGCCGCCGCATCAGCTGCGCCGATGGCGGACACGCAGCCCGGCTCCGCTGCACCGCGCCGCAACAGCGCGCCGGACGTTCGCCCAACGGGCGGTCCGTTCGATGATCTCGAGTTCCTCAAGACGATGATCGAGCCGCGCACGAGCGGCGAGGGCGTGGCGGTCGGAAGCGGTGCGAGTGCGCCCGCGTCGCGGTCCGCGTCGGGTGCAATCGGGTCGCAGACGCCGCCGCAACAGGTGGCGAGCACCACGGGTGCGTCGTTGCCCACCGTTGGACGCGCGGTCGAAGAGAACTCGCTGCCCAAGGAGGGCGGACAGGATCAGGTGAAGACGCTCAAGTGCCAGGAGTGCGGCACGCTCAACTATCCCACGGAGTGGTACTGCGAGCGGTGCGGGGCGGAGCTCGCTGCCCTGTAAGGCGGACAAGATCGCGGGCACAGCCGGACAAACCGCGGACGCTTTGTTCGCTTTAAGAGGACTCCCCGTGGTCCGTCAGTCGTTGTTCGTTTCGCGCTTTCTTACCCGTGGTCCGTTTGTGTTGTTCGTGTCCAGCGCGTCGAGCGAAAAAGGATGCGACCCGAGAAGCCGGCCATGGTCGCCGCCGGAGGACGAATACCGGACGACGGACCACGGGTAGGAAAGCACGAAACGAACAACGAATGACGGGTGGCATCCCGCGCCCCGATTCTCCCACTCATTTCCCGAAGGCCCTGAAAAAACAGCCCGGAGCGACTGGCTCCGGGCTTTTCGTTTCCGTTGGGCGAAGCGCGTCGTTCTAGCGCGCGCCTTTTTTCGCGAGGTGGCTCTTTCGGCGCGCCGCCGCGTTGCGGTGGATCAAGCCTTTGCGTGCTGCGCGATCGAGCAACTGGACCGCACGCTTATGCTGCGCATCGGTGGCGTCCGCGGCGCTCGCCTTTTTGACTGCAGTGCGGAGCTCCGAGCGCTGGGCGCGATTCCGCACCGCTGCCGCGCGCGACTTCCGCATGTTCTTTTTCGCTGAATCGATACGTGGCACTCAGGTCTCCGACGCGCTCGATGAATTGGTCTCAGGAAGGGCGTAGTCTAGAAGTGCACGTGAGCGATGTCAAGGCGCGATAAATCTTTGACTTAGGCAGAGTGGTCCGCTACCTTTCGCGCCGACGAGCCGAACAGGCTTTTTCTCCCCTCTGGCCACCGATACTTGGGGACTTTTCAGAACTTTCTCCTCGCATTTCCGCCGCTGCTCTTCGCGATGATCGCGCATGAGTACGCGCATGGGTACGCTGCCCTCAAACAGGGTGATCCCACAGCGTATCAGCTCGGCCGTCTCACCTGGAATCCGATCAAGCACATCGACCCATTCATGAGCATTCTGTTGCCGCTCGTGATGTGGTTGGCGCATGGTCCGATCATTGGGGGCGCGAAGCCAGTTCCGGTGAATCCGCGGAACTACAGGAAGTTCAAGCGCGGCGACATCATCGTTTCCCTGGCCGGCATTGCGACGAACATCGTGATCGCGATCGTGAGCGTGCCGGTGTTAGTCATTCTCGGGCTCATCGCACGCGCGATTCCGCCTGCGTCGGGTGTGATCGCCATTCTCCAGGCAATGGTCGTCTGGGGGATCTTGATCAATCTGTTTTTGGCGATGTTCAACCTGCTGCCGCTGCCGCCGCTCGACGGTTCGCACGTATTGAAGTACCTGCTGCCGCCTGCATGGTCGCTCGAGTATCAGAAACTTGGACGGTACGGCATCATCATTCTGATCGTGTTGCTCTACGTCGGCGTCGGCTTTCTCGAGGTGTGGATGAAGCCCGCTTTCGTCGGCTTCGCGTACCTCGTGCAACCTGTTGTCCACTTCATTGTGCCGAGCCAGTTTCTCTCGGGAATAGTCGGGTGAGCGCCGTCGCCATCGAGCCCATACCGAGCGTGCCGTTCGCCGAGCCTGATGCACATGTGGAGTCGTCGTTCGTCGTCGAGCTGGACCAGTTTTCCGGACCACTCGATCTCCTGCTCACGCTGATTCGCGAAGAGCAGGTCGAGATCACCGACATCCCGATCGCGCGCATCTGCGAGCAGTTTCTCGCGCGCATCCATTCGTTAGGCCTCGGCCAGGCGGCCGATTATCTCGAGATGGCGGCGCGGCTGCTGCGCATCAAGGTGCAGATGCTGCTGCCGCGCCACGGGGATGACGATGCCTGGGATGACCCGCGCGCCGAGCTCGTTAGGCGGCTGCTCGAGTACCAGCAGGTGCGCGAGGTGGTGGACGTGCTCGAGCACCGGGGTGAGGAGCGCCGCCGCCGGTTCGCGCGCGGCTACCTGCCCGCCGAGCCCCCCGCGCCGCCGGAATCGCCGCTGTCGTTGTCGTTGCCGGAGTTGCTCGCCGCGGTGGACCGCGTGCTCCGCCTGCTGCGCGAGCCCGACGTGCACGACATCGTGCCCCGCGCGCTCGACGTCGAAGGCGCGATCGCGACCATCCGCGCGGTGCTCGCCTTGCGAGCGAGCGCGCGCTGGCGCGACGTCGTGGCGCTCGAGGCGGAGCCGTGGGAAGTATTGTCGGCGCTCCTCGGCTTGCTCGAGCTCGCGCGCCGCGGAGAGTTGCGGCTCAGCCAGCCGCGTCCGTTCGCCGATGTGGAGATCTCGCGTGACGCCGCTAGCGAAGCTGCTTGAGGCCGCGCTGTTCGCGAGCGACCGGCCCGTGCCGCTCGACGAGCTGTACGCGCTCGATCCCGAATCGTCGCCGGCCGCGTTCGCGATGGCGCTCGACGAGATCCGCGAGTGCTACGACAACCAGGGCCACGGCGTGGAGTTGGTCGAGTTAGGCGGCGGCTGGCAGGTGCTCACGCGTCCCGAATTCACGGAGACCATCGAGCGCGCCCAACTCGCGTCGCGGCCGCAGCGCCTCTCGTCGGCGGCGCTGGAGACGCTGGCGATCGTCGCCTACCGCCAGCCCATTGGCCGCGCCGACATCGAGGAGATTCGCGGCGTGTCGGTGGGCGGCATGCTCAAGACGCTGCTCGAGCGCGGCTTGATCGACGTCGTTGGGCGAGCCGAAGGGTTGGGCCGCCCGCTCCTCTATGGGACGACGCCGGCGTTCCTCGAGCAGTTCGCGCTCAGGCATCTGGGCGAGCTGCCGCGCGCCGACGAGCTCGCGGTCGCGCTGCGCGCGGAGCCACGCCCGCTCTGATCGCCATGCCGATGCGGATTCAGCGCGCGCTCGCGCGTGCGGGTGTCGCATCCCGTCGCAAGGCCGAAGCGCTGGTCGAGTCGGGACGCGTCACGGTCAACGGCTCCCGCGCCGAAATCGGCCAGGTGGTGGACCCGGAGCGCGATGCCATCGTCGTGGATGGCAAGCGCGTCGGTGGGCCCGTCGCCGAGCAGTGGTTCGTGCTCAACAAGCCAGCGGGGGTGATGACCACGCGGTCCGACCCGCGCGGACGGCGCACGGTGTTCGACTTCGTGCCGGCCATTCCTGGTTTGACGTACGTGGGGCGTCTCGACTACCTCACCGAAGGCGTCCTGCTGTTCACGACCGATGGTGCCGCGGCCCACGCGCTCATGCATCCGCGCGGCGAGGTCGAGCGCACGTACGAGGTCACCGTGCAGGGCGATGCGCCGGCGGCCGTACGGGCAGCGCGCCGCGGCGTGGTGTTGCACGACGGCCCGGTCGATCTGCACGATATTGCAGCGACGCCGGTGGACGCGGGCCGCTGGATTCTCCGCGTCACGATCGCCGAGGGCCGAAACCGGGAGGTGCGGCGCCTGTGCCGCGAGCTCGAGTTGAGCGTCGAGCGTCTGGTGCGCGTCCAATTCGGCCCCGTGCACCTGGGCCGCCTGGCGCCGGGTGAGACCCGCCCGCCCACGGCGCGCGAGCACGCGGGGCTGCGCGAACTGATCACTCTGAAACGTTAGGCACGATGGAACTGCGGAACTCGACGGTCCTGTTGTT
>DASVAC010000187.1:0-12284 GCA_036376535.1 Gemmatimonadaceae bacterium
GAAGCTGTGCACGACGTCTCGCGCCTGAACAGTGCGTCCGTTGTGAAATGTGACGTGCGGCCGCAGGTGGAAGGTGTAGGTGCGGCCGTCGGGTGAGACGTCCCAGCGTGCGGCGAGGGCCGGAGCGAGGTGTGCGTCGACGGTGAACTGGGTGAGGCCGTCGAACAGGTACGAGACGGCGCGCCCGGTTGGCACGTCGGTAGAGAGGGCGGGATCGAGGGAGCGCGGATCGTAGCGATCGCGCGAGTCGATGAATGTTTTGCGTTGCGGAGTGGAGCCGGCGCCACGGCAGGCGCTCACGATCGAAACTGCAGCAGCGGCGAAAAGAACCGCGAGGGAGAAGCGAATCGTGCGCAGACGGCGCCTCGTTGACTTCGAGTGTGAAACGAGTGAACTTACCGGGCCTCAAGTAAAGCGTCAATCGTGAGTTACGTCCTGTGCGTCGACGATCACGAGGACATGCGCCTCATGGTGCGTGAGATCCTCGCTTCGGCGGGGCACGAAGTGCATCTCGCGCCCGATGGCGCTTCGGCGCTCGCGGCGATTCAAGCGCGCGAGCCTGAGCTTCTGGTCCTCGATCTCGTGATGCCGGGCATGTCGGGAATCGAGGTGTGTCGCGCGGTGAAGTTGAATCCGTTCACGGCGCGGATTCCAGTGCTCATGCTCACGGCGCGCGGCGACGTCGAGCACAAGGTGGAAGCGTTCGAGGCGGGCGCCGACGACTATCTGGCGAAGCCGTTCGATCCGCGCGAGCTCCGGGCGCGGATCGTGGCGTTGCTGCGATTGGTGCGGCGCGAGGGCGATCGCAATCCGACGAGTGGACTGCCGGGCGGTCAGGCGATCGAGGATGAAATCGCGCGGCGGGCCAAGCTGCGCGAGCGATTCGCGATCTGCTACATCGATCTCGACAACTTCAAGCCGTTTGCGGACACGTTCGGGTTCACGATCGCGGACGTGGTGATCCGGGACATGGGTCACGCGATTCGCAATGCGGTGGATGTGGTGGGAAGCCGGGACGATTTCGTCGGGCACATCGGCGGCGACGATTTCATCGTCGTCACCACGGAGCAGCACGCGGAAGCGATCGCACGGGAATGCGCGGTGCGATTCGTGGAAGTCGCTGGGCGGGCGGTGGGTGAGGAAGCGCTCAGGCGCGGGCACTTCATGGGCATCGATCGCGAAGGGCGCGCGCGGGAATTTCCGATCGCGCGGTTGTCGACGGCCATTCTCTACGTCGATCCCGAGCGGTGGATTTCCGTGAGTCACATCGGCTCGCTGGCGGCGGAGATGAAGCGGCGAGCGAAACAGCGGGGACCGGGCACGATTCTCGTGCAAGCGGTGTAGTGAGAAGGCATCGTCAGGTTTGAGAGCGAACATGCGCGCATCGCGAGATGGCCGGCAGACCGTGCCGGTCCTTTCCCTCCATACGATTGTGGTTGCCGGGACGCCTCACGCCTGATGCGGCGGCTCGTTCTCGCGCTCGCGCTCGTCGTGCTGGCACGACCACTGACTGCGCAGGATCTCTCGTGTAGCGGTACCGGCGGGCCCGGTGATCTCCAGATTCGCAGTTTGTCGTTCGACGGGAACGACCACTTCTCCAACAACCAGCTGAGCAACGCGATCGTGACCACGCCGTCGAGCTGGTGGCGGCGCGTGCTGCACATCCCGATCGGGGCCGAGCACTGCCTGGACACGCTGGAAGTGGCGCGCGACGCGCTGCGGCTGCGTCTCCTGTACCGCCAGCACGGCTACTATCACACGCAAGCGACTCCGCAGGTTTCGCCTAACGGGCCGGGCGCGGTCGCGGTATTGTTCAAGATCGCCGAAGGCCCGCCGGTGCTCATCGATTCACTCACCGTGGCCGGGTTGGACTCGGTGCCCGACCGATTGCGCGATCGGTTAATGCGCCCGATCGATCGATTGCGAGGCGGCATCTACGATCGAGACACCTTGCGATCGGCGATCGACACCGCGGTGACGCGCCTCCTGAACAACGGCTACGCGCACGCGAGCGATCCGTTGCGCGACATCGAAGTCGACGAGGCGGCCAACCGCGCGAAAGTCAGGTTGACGTTCTTGCCGGGGAAGCTCGCCCACATCGGCCGCATCGACATCGTCGCCGAGGCGAACAAGTCGGGGCAGAAGCCGGCGATCGACACGGAGACCGTACACGATCTCCTGTCGATCAACACCGGCGATCTCTACCGCCAGCGCGATCTCTTGCGATCGCAGCGCGACCTGTATTCGCTCGAGACGTACAACCACGTGGACGTCGAGCTGCTGCCCGACAGCTTGCAGCCTAACGACACGTCGCTCACGGTGCGCGTGCTCGTAGCCGAAGGCTTGATGAAGACCATGCGCGTGGGTGCCGGCTGGGCGTCCCTGGACTGCGCGCGCACGCAGGCACGCTTCACCGACCGCAACTTTTTCGGCGGCGCACAGTGGCTCGAGCTGAACGCGCGGTTGTCGCACATCGCGTTATGTCCATCGAGCGTGCGGCAGGACACGGCGTTCAGCAACCTCGTGAACTACTACGCCGGCGCGACACTCCGGCTGCCCTCGTTGTTCGGACCGAAGAACATCCCGTCGATCACCGTGTTCAGCGAGCGGACGTCGGAGTTCCGCACGTACGTTCGCTACACGCCGATCGGTGTGTTGGGCCAGGTGACGCGCGATCTGCAGCCGCGCGACCTGCGGCCAGGCTTGCCGCTCACGCTCGGCTATCAGCTCGAGTACGGTCGCACGAAAGCGGACCCGGCGGTGTTCTGCCAGATCTTCAATCGGTGCAGCCTGGCGGACATCGCGCGCCTGCAAGAGAACAGCAGCTTGCAAGTGTTGAGCGCGACGCTGGTGCGCGATCGGACGAACAACGCGCTCGATCCATCGCGGGGGTCGATTCTGCAGCTGCTGCTGCGGAGTGGAACGACGAGTCTCGACACGGCGGGCGCGTCCCGCTTCACGCGTGCCGAGGGGGACGCGTCGTTCTATCGGAGCCTCGGCGGGAAGACGGTGGTGGCGGCGCGGCTCGAGCTGGCCGGTGTGTTTCGCGGGTTCTCGACGAATCCAGCTACGGACTTCGTGCCGCCCGAGGAGCGGTTATACGCCGGCGGGCCCAACTCCGTGCGCGGCTACAGCCAGAACTTGTTAGGCCCGCTGGTGTACATCGTGGACTCGACGAATGTACGGGACTCGGTGACGTTGGGCGGCCGGCACGTGTACACGGCGAGCGACTCCGCGCGGATCCTGCAATTCTCGCCGACGGGCGGCAACACGATGCTGGTGGGCAACCTCGAGCTCCGGACACCGTCGCCGTTTCTGCGCGACCTGGTGCAGCTGGCCGGCTTCGTGGACGCCGGGTTGGTGTGGAACCGTCCGACGGACCACGTGAGCCTGAGCGATGTGCGCCTAACGCCGGGCATCGGGGTGCGCGTCAATTCGTTCGTTGGGCCGTTTCGGGTGGACGTGGCGTACAATCCCTACCCGTCCTCGCTCGGCTCGGTGTACTTCGTGGACCGGACGAGCGACGCGCTGCGGTGCGTGAGCCCCAACAACCCGTTCGACCGCGGCGTCGTGGTGCCGGGCGTCGATTGCCCCTCGAGCTTCCGTCCGGTGAACACGGGCTCGTTCTTCAGCCGGCTGACCTTCAACTTCAGCATCGGCCAGGCGTTCTAAGATGACGCGCCGGCGGCTGGTCGCGATCGTGAGCGCGGGCCTGTTGTTTCTCATCGGCCTGGCGGCAGTGGGGCTGTTGCTCGCGCTCACGCAGACCGACGTCGGCCGGCGGTGGGTGCGCGGCTACGTGCAGCAGACGCTCATCGAGGCGCTGCGCGGCAAGGGCTCGATGTACATCGGCCGGTTAGGCGGCAATCTGCTGAGCGGGTTCACGATCGACTCGCTCGCGATTCGCGACAACGAGGATTCGTTGTTCGTCGCGTCGGGGCCGATCAAGCTGCACTACGATCTGCGCGATCTCGTGGACAAGCGCATCCGGTTGTCATCGGTCGATCTGTCGCATCCGGTGATCAACCTGCGGCGCCACGAAGATCAGACGTGGAACTACCAGCACATCTTTCCGGGCTCGCCGCCGAGCAAGCTCGTGGTGCGCGGCGTACCACGGCCGCGGGAGCTGAACTTCGGCGACTACATCGTGATGTCGTCGGTGACGATTCACGACGGCACGGTGATCCTCACCCAGCGGTGGGACCCGCCCGACTCGCTGCACGGTGCGCGCCGGGACAGCGCGATCCGCGTGGCGATTCGCGACACGTCGCACGTCATTCGCCGAACGAGCGAAGGCGTGAAGCAGACGCGCCGGTTCACGCACCTCCAGCTCTTCGCGCCCGCGGTGCGCATTGCGGATCCGGACAGCAGCGGGCGCGTGGTGCACGTGGACTCGCTCGCGGTCGACATCGATGATCCCCCGTTCCGGCTGCGCCACGTGGCCGGGCCGGTGACGATCCGCGGCGACTCGGTGTGGCTCACGATCCATCATTTCGACTTGCCCGGCAGCACCGGCGAGGCCAGCGGGAAAGTCTGGTGGGGCGGCGACATTCCAACGCGCTACGACGTGCACGTGACCGGCGACTCGGTGTCGCTGGCGGACGTGGCGTGGGTGTATCCGACGCTGCCGCGCACGGGCGGCGGGCGCATGCGCCTAACGATTCGCAACGACAGCACCAATCTGCACGTGCTCGACTACGTGCTGAGCAACATGGATGTCCGCACCACGCGGTCGCGTCTCGAGGGTACGATGACGTTCGCGGTGGGTGGACCGGTGCTCGCGGTGAAGGATCTCGCCATGACGGTCGCGCCGCTGGACTTCGATCTGCTGCGCACGTTCAACGGCGGGAAGTTTCCGGTCGATTGGCAGGGGCAGTTCACGGGAACCGTGCGCGCGCGCGGCGGCCCGCTCAATCGGTTCGCGGTGGACGATGCTCGGCTCACGTTCGACGACACGCACGTACCGGGCGCCGTGACGCGGCTCGAGGCGAGCGGCGGTGCGCTCGACATCCTCAAGCCATCGGCCGCCACGTTTCTCGGGCTGCGCCTGAACCTCGGGGCGCTCGACCTGCGGACGATTCATTTCCTGTTTCCGTCCTTCGCGAAGTTAGGCGGGGCGATCAGCGGGACGGCGACGCTGGATTCGGTGTGGACCGACATCCGGTTCAGCGACGCCGACCTCACGCAGCAGGATGGGCCGGGACCGCCGACGCACGTCACGGGCCAGGGGCGGGTGACGTACGGTACGACGACCGCGTTCGACGTGGACCTGGTCGCGTCGCCGCTCTCGTTCACGACGTTGGCGCGTTCGTATCCGGGCGTGAAGTTTCGCGGCGAGTACACGGGTCCGCTCGCCGCGCGCGGAACGACGGCGAATCTCGAGGTGCACACCGCCCTCGCCGGGCCGGCGGGTCAGTTGGGCGCCGACGGCGTGTTCAACCTCGAGCCGCCGACGTACGGCGCGAAGGCCACGTTCACCGCGCGCGGGCTCGACCTGCCGCTCCTGATGGCGGATTCGACGCTGCCGCCGGGCCAGATCACGGGCACGATGGTCGCCGATGTGCACGGCGACTCGGTGCCTAACTTGGTGGGCACGGCGTCGGTGGTGCTCGATTCCTCGCGCATCGATTCGATCGAGATCCGCCGGTCGACGGCGGCGCTGACGTTCGGCGATGGCCGGATGCGCGTGGACTCGATGGCGGTGGAAACGAACCTCCTGCACGCGACGGCGACCGGCGCGATCGGGCTCCGCCCGCAGACGCCCGACTCGCTGCACTACCTGGTCGACGTCGATTCGTTAGGCGCAATCGCGCCGATACTGGGGTTGTCGGTCGAGCCGGCGAGCAGCGACGGGCAGTCGGACACGACGTCCGACGCGGCCGGGACGCCGGATGAATTGAGCGGGACGCTCCACGGCGACGGCATCCTCACCGGGTCCATCGACACGATGGAGACGCGCGGCACGGTGACGGGCCAGAATCTCGCCTACGGCGACAACGTGGTGTCCCGTGTGAGCGGCACCTACGCGTTTCGCGGGCTGCCGCACGCGCCCGCGGGGACGATGTCGGGCGCGATGGACAGTGTGGTGATCGCGAAGATCCGGCTGGACAGCATCGCGGGCTCGGTGATTCTCGCCAATCGCTCGTCGGGGTCGATCGGCCTCGTGGTGGTGG
This sequence comes from Gemmatimonadaceae bacterium, assembly GCA_036376535.1. Classification (GTDB taxonomy): domain Bacteria; phylum Gemmatimonadota; class Gemmatimonadetes; order Gemmatimonadales; family Gemmatimonadaceae; genus JADGGM01. Next base: position 6,174 of record DASVAC010000187.1, read on the forward strand.
CGGACTCCGCGCGCGGGGCGTATCGCGCCGGCGCGCAGGTCAGCTTCGCGCGGGATTCGCAGGCCCTTCGCGTCACGATCGACACCGCGGGTGCGACGCTCAAAGACCATGCGTGGCATCTGGCGATGCCGACGCACATCGTATCCGACAGCAACGGTCTGGCGACCGACTCGGCGGTGATGCGCAGCACGAGCGGCGGCGTGTTCCGGGTGCGGGGGTCCGTGCCGCAGCACGATGCCATCGACGCCGAGGTGTCGGCCGACAGCGTCGCGCTCGCCGATGCGGGCACGCTGCTGCAAACGACGCGTCCGTTAGGCGGGAGCGCGACCTTCGACCTGCGGGTGAGCGGCACCCGGAGCGATCCCGTGATGCACGCGACCGGCCGGTTCACCGACGCGCAGATGGGCGACCTGCACCTGCCGCTGGCGACGGTGTCCGGCGACTACGGGTCGCGCCGGTTAGGCGCACGGGTGGACGTGTCCAACAAGGACACCGTGCTCGTGACCGCCCGGGCGACGCTGCCCGTGGACCTCGCGTTCACGCGCGTGAACCAGCGGCTGCTCAACGACTCGCTGGGCGGACAGATCCGCGCCGACAGCGTGGACCTCAAGCTGCTCAACGGCATCTCGCCGGACTTCACCAACGGGTCGGGCACCGGCTCCGCGCTGCTCGACATCGGCGGGACGTTCTCGCATCCGGAGGTGACCGGGACCGCCCGGGTGAACGGGGGCGCCGTGGCGGTGCCGCGCATCGGCCTCCGGCTGAACGGCATGCGAGCCCGGGTGGCGTTCACGGCGGACAGCATCCGGGTCGACACGTTCACGGCCGCGAGCGCGGGCATCGGGGGCAGCCGCCTGAGCGTCACCGGAGCCGTTGCCGTGCCTAACTGGCGCGACATGACGAGCCTCGGCTTCGGCGTGACGGTGACGGCGCGCAACTTCCAGGCGCTCGACAAGCGCGGCTTTGCGCAGATGCAGGTGACGGGCGCGATGCAGCTCACCGGCACGTTCGAGCGGCCGGTGCTGCAGGGCGACATGACCGTCGACAAGGGCAACCTCTACATCTCGGATGTCTATCGAAAGCAGGTCGTGAACCTGAACGACCCCGAGGCGTACACGATCGTCGATACGAACCTCGTGCAGAATCGCAGTCTCCTCGAGACGAACCCGCTGCTCGACAGCCTGGTCACGCACCTGAGCATTCCGAGCTTCGCGGTGCGCGTCGGGGACGATGTGTGGATCCGGTCCGAGGAAGCGAACATCAAGTTGTCAGGCAGCATGACGCTCGGGAAAACCGGCACGCAGCGCGTCGAGAGCGGGGTGCTGCGCGTGAGCCGCGGGACGTATCGTCTGGACCTGGGTGTCGTGCAGCGCACGTTCCAGGTGGACAGCGGATCGGTCACGTTCTACGGCGATCCGCACATTCCGCCGGAGCTGGACATTTGGGCCACGTATACCGTTAGGCAGGCAAACCGGCAGATCGGCGACGACGTGAAGCTGATCGCACGGATTACCGGCACGCCGACCAACCCGCAGCTCAACCTGAGCAGCAATGCGCGCTTCCAGTTGTCCAACACCGAAATCCTGAGCTATCTGGTATTCGGACAGCCGTCGTTCTCCACCAATCCGGATCAGACGACGAACCCCGTGCTGCAACAAGTCGCCGCGGCGCTCTTGCCGAGCGTAGGCGCGGTGCTCGAGCGAGCTCTGGCGGACCAGGTGGGATTCATCGATTACGTGCAGGTGCAAACCGGCAGCACGAGCGATCCGACGACGGGCGCAACGACGGGCTTCCTCTCCGGCACGCGCATCGGCGTGGGCAAGCAGTTGGGCAACAAAACGTTCGTCACCGTGAACGCCGGATTGTGCGGACTGTCGGGCCAGCAGTCCGGGATTTCGTTCGGACAGTCGTTGGGCCTCACGGTGGAGCAGCGTCTTGCCGATGGATACTCGCTCCAGGCGAGCATCGAGCCCTCGTCGGCGGCGCTGCTCTGTCACCCGGGCCTCACGTCGATCGGCAGCCGCCCACCGCAATACGGCATCGATCTGTTCCGCGAGTGGAGCTTCTGAGCGGCGGTCCGTATCTCCTGATCGTGAATCCGGCCGCGCGGCGTGCGGCACGCATCGTGTCCATCGCGCGTCGCGTGTTCGAGTCCGCGGGCGCGGCAGTCGAAGAAGTCTGGACTGAGCGCTCGGGGCATGCGGCAGAGATCGCCAGCGCGCGCGCCGGAGATGTGGGCGCGGTGGTTGTGTTGGGCGGAGACGGCACGCTCAAAGAAGTGGCGGGCGCGCTGGCGCATTCCGGACGGCCGGTGGGCATTCTGCCCGGAGGTACAGGGAACCTCGTCGCCCGTTCGTTAGGGATTCCAATGGAAGCGGACCGGGCAGCACGCGTCGTCCTGGAGGGAATGCCCATCGCCACGGATCTTGGCCGTGTGCGCGGACATGGGACGGCGCCACATTGGTTTGCCTTCTCGGTTAGCATCGGCGTCGACGTGCGTATGCTGGCGCGCACGTGGTCTCGCGCGAAGCGATGGTTTGGGCCGCTCGCCTACGCGGCGACGGCACTCGGCGAGGTCGTCGACTTCACGACGTTCCGGGCTCGCATCGCGATCGACGGCGAGGCGCTGGAGCGTGACGCAGCAGAGGTGATGATCGCCAATATCGGGAGCGTGTTGAACGACGTGCTCGTGCTCGGCCCAGGGATCCGTTCGAACGACGGCCGGCTCGATCTGTGTGTCTATTCACCCGCTAACGCCCGGCAGGCCATCGGAGTGCTGTGGCGCATGGCACGCCAGCGCTTCGACGCGCCGGACCGACTGCTGTTTCGCGCTGGACGGGTGTTCCGCGTGGAGTGCGATCCTCCGCAATTGGTGCAGGCCGATGGCGAGTTGGTGGGCACGACGCCATTCGATGTCGAGATCGATGAGGCAGCCGTGATGTTCCTGGTCCCGCGAGGGCGTAATTGACCGCGTCTCGCTTGCGACTCACATTCGTCGGAGTGGTGAAGTCCCACGTCGCTCTCAGCTGACGGCCCTCGCATGACTAACGTTGCCGAAGGATTCGAGCCAGCGAGGCTATCCGGCACGGACGAGTCGCTGCTCCTCGCCGGTTTACCGCCCGACAAGGCCGAGGCGGTGCGGGAGTTGTTGCGGGAGCGCAGTTATCTGAGCGAGCAGTATCGCCGCGTGATCGAGACCGCGAGCGACGCCATCCTCATCACCGACCCAGAGCGGCGCATCGCGTTCGCGAACTCGGCGGCGCATCAGCTGTTCGGCCATCCGCGCGACATGCTCATCGGCATGCGCGTCGCCGACACGCTGCCGCCGGAGATGCGCGACTCGGTGTCTGCCTTCGAGGCAGCCGCGTTGGGCGGAACCCCGCAGCGCTACGAGACGGTTGTGCTGCGGGGCACGGGCGAGCGGCGCACGGTGTCGGTGAGCACGTCGCCGTTGCGCGAGGGCAATCAGGTGACCGGTGTGGTCGCATCGTTGCGCGATGTGACGGACGAGCGACGCGCGCGTGACGCGGTGGCGCGTTCGGAGGCTCGGTATCGCAATCTCGTCGAGACGGCGACCGACGCGATCTACACGATGGATGCCGAAGGCTGCTTCATGTCGGTGAACCATGCGACGTGCGAGATCTTGGGCTACGCGCGCGAGGAGCTGCTCGGCCGCCGCGGTGGGTGGCTGGTGGACCCCGATGAATTTGCCGAGGTGGATCGCCACTTCCGGCATGCGTTAGACGGACGCGCGCGCCGCTACGAGTGCCACCTGTATCGGAAGGATGGCGACCGCCGGCTGTTCTCCGTGACCAACACGCCGATCTTCCAGGGGACGACCGTCGTCGGCGTGCTCGGCATCGCGCGCGACATCACCGCGGATCGCGAGCGCGAAGAGGCCTTGCTCCGATCGGAGGCGCGGTACGAGCACCTCGTGGAGACCGCGCCCGATGCGATCTTCACGCTCGACGTCGACGGCCGGTTCACGTCGGTGAACCGCAGCTTCGAGCGGACGATCGGACGGCCGCGCACCGAATTGTTAGGCGTGCGCTTCAGCACGATTCTCGACGGGAAGCAGACCGAGTGGGCGGAAGCGCTCTTTCAGGCGACGCTCGCCGGGCGCCGGCAACGCTCGGAGCTCCGCTATCGCGACGTGGACGGCACGGTGCGCACGGGATCCATCATCACGGCACCGGTGTTGGAGGACGGGCGCATTGCCGGCATGCTCGGCTTGGTGCGCGACGTGACGGAAGAGAAGCTGCTCGCGGCGCAGCTGCTGCAGCGCGAGAAGCTGGCCGCGGTCGGCCAACTGGTGAGCGGCGTCGCGCACGAGCTCAACAATCCGTTAGCCGGCATCATGGCGTTCGCGCAGCTGCTCGAGAACTCCGCGGAGGTGACCGCGGATGAGCGCGACGCGGTCGAGACGATTCACAAGGAAGCGAAGCGCGCCGCGAAGATCGTGTCGAACCTGCTGCTGTTCGCACGGCAGCGGGACCCCGAGCGCACGAGCACCGATCTCAACCGTGTAATGGTGGACACGCTCGAGCTGCGGCGCTACGTGCTGCGCACGCAGCAGGTCGACGTGGTCACCGAGCTCGATCCGAATCTGCCGCTGGTGTGGGCGGACTCGTTCCAACTGCAGCAGGTGGTGCTGAATCTGTTGACTAACGCGGAGCACGCGCTGCGCGGCGTGGACGGCGACCGTCGCATCACGCTGGCGACGCGCCGCGTGGAGCACCGCGTGATCGCCAGTGTGACCGACACCGGGCCCGGCATTCCGCACGAGGCGCTGGATCACATCTTCAACCCGTTCTTCACGACCAAGGCGGTGGGCGAAGGCACCGGGTTAGGCCTGTCGATTTCCGATGGCATCGTGCGGCAGCACGGCGGACAGATCACGGTGAAGAGCACGCCCGGGAACGGCGCGACGTTTTCGATCGAGCTGCCGATGACGACGCCGCCGGCGCGCGACGGCACCGTGAATACGCAGGAAGAGTTGTTGCGCGCGGCACCGCGCATGCTGCTCATCGTGGATGACGAGTCGTCGATCCGTCGTGCGCTGACGCGATACCTCGAGCGTGAAGGGCACACGGTGGACGCGGTCGCGACCGGCGCCGAAGGGCTGCAGCTCATGCGGGAGCGCCGCTACGACGGCATCCTGCTCGATCTCCGGATGCCCGAGCAGTCGGGCGACGCCGTATACGCGGCGCTGCTCGAGAGCGATCGGGATCACGCCGAGCGTGTGGTGTTCGCGACGGGCGACGTGGAGAGCGACGCGGCGCGCGAGTTTCTGCGGACGGCGAAGCGGCCGTACGTGAGCAAGCCGTTCGTGCTGCCCACGGTGGCGCACCTGCTGTGCAGCGTTGGGGCGCGCTGATGGCGACGATCCTCATCATCGATGATGATCCCGGTGTCTCGGCGGTGCTCGGCGCGTTCTTCGAGCGCCGGTCGCATCACGTGGTGCGCGCGGGCGGGTGCGAGGACGGCGTGGAGACGTTTCTCCGCGTTCGGCCGGATCTCGTGCTGCTCGATCTGCGCCTGCCCGACGGGACGGGGTTCGACGTGCTCACGCGCCTCGCCGGCGAAGAGGCCGTGATCATCATGATCACGGGTCACGCCGATGTTCCGTTAGCCGTGCAGGCGATGCAGGCGGGGGCCGAGCATTTCCTACAGAAGCCGGTGGACCCGGCGCACCTGGAGGCCGCCGTGGACCGCGCGCTCGAGAAGGCGCGGCTCAGGCAGCTGGCGCAGCTGGCGCGCGAGCGCCGCGGCGGCGGCCGTGTGAGCGCTCTGTTAGGCACGTCGCCGGCGATGCGCGAGCTGGCGCACCAGGTCGAGTTGCTCGCGGCCACGGACCGGACGACGGTGCTGCTGGTCGGGGAAACGGGAACGGGCAAGGGCCGGCTCGCCGAGATGATTCACGCGACGAGCCCGCGCGCTGAGGCGCCGTTTCTCGACGTGAGTTGCGTCGGGATGCCGCCGGATGCGCTCGAGGAAGAGCTGTTCGGCAGCGAGGTGGAGGATCGTCCGCGACGCCGGCGCGCGGCGCTGGTCGAGATCGCGGAGCACGGCACGTTGTTCCTCGACGAAGTGGTGGGGCTGGATCCCGTG
>DASVAC010000188.1:0-9066 GCA_036376535.1 Gemmatimonadaceae bacterium
AGACTGATCGTCTTCACGGTGCGGCGGCCTGACCTCGGACGCCGATCCGGAACCTCCCTCTTTCGCAAATCCGTGATCATGCGAACCCCACTCGTTGCGTCGTCGTTACTTCCCTTGCTGGCGGCGATCGCCTGTCAGCACGGTGATGGCGCGCGCACCAAAGGCGGCGAATACGGCGGCACTATGGTAATCGCCGTCGGTATCGATGCCGACGCGCTGCTCCCGCCGATCACCGTCAATGCGACCAGCTTCGAGGTAGACGGTCTCGTTTTCGAGAACCTTGCGCGCCCGGGTGCCACGTTAGACCCGATCGGAGACCAGGGCTGGAGCGGCGAGCTCGCTGATTCGTGGAAGTGGGGCCGCGACTCGCTCACCATCGCGTTCCACATCGACTCCGCGGCGCGGTGGCACGACGGCGTCCCGGTTCGCGCGAGCGACGTCAAGTTCACGATCAATCTCTACAAGAATCCCAAGGTCGGCTCGTTCGTCGCGCCCCTGCTCGCCAACATCGACTCGGTGAGCACGCCGGATTCGTCGATCGCGGTGTTCTGGTTCAAGAAGCGCTATCCCGGCCAGTTCTACGATGCCGCGTATCAGATGCGCATCTTGCCCAGGCACGCACTGGCCGGCACCGACCCTGCGCAGTTGCAATCGTCGCCGTTTGCACGGCACCCGATCGGGAGCGGACCCTATCGCTTCGTGAGCTGGGTGCCGCGTCAGACGATCGAGCTTAAGGCCGACTCCTCGTACCACCGCGGGCGTCCGCGTCTCGAGCGGCTCATCTGGAGCATTGCGCCCGAGTACAACGCCAGCGTGGTCCGGATGCTCTCCGGCGACGCCGATTTCCTCGAGTTCGTCCAGCCATCGGACATCCAGCGCGTTGGGCATGCGCCTAACGTGAAGCTGGTGCCGTACCCGTCCATGGCCTACGGCTACCTGTTGTTCAACGAGCGCGACCCGCACGACCAGTCCAGGCCCAACACGCTGTTCGCCGACCGCTCGCTCCGTCGCGCGCTCACGATGGCCATCGACCGTCGCCGCCTCACCAAGAGCGTGTTCGATTCGTTAGCCTCCGTGGCCTACGGGCCGTACACGCGCGCCCTGCCCTACTTCGACAGCACCGTCACCGAGCTCCCGTACAGCCCCGATAGCGCCCGGCGTTTGCTCGACGCACTCGGCTGGCACGTGGGCGCCGACGGCATCCGGGTCAAGAATGGGACACCGCTCCGGTTCAGCATGCTCGTGCCCACGTCGAGCGCGGTGCGCATGCAGACGGCCGTCTTGCTCCAATCCATGTTCCAGGATGTGGGTGTGAAGGCCGACATCGAGACCGCCGACATCGGCACCGTGCGGCAGCGCAACGAGTCGCGCGAGTTCCAGACGTTGATCGAGGCGATGCAATCCGACGGCAATCCGAGCTCGATCTTGCAGAGCTGGGGCATCGACGCGGCGAAAACCAAGGATGGCGGGAACGCCGGCTCGTACGAAAATCCGCAGTTTGATGCGTTGGTCGACACCGCCATTGCCCAGTTCGACCCTGCGCGCGCCAAGTCCTATTACTTCCGCGCCTACAACATGCTGAACGAAGACGCCCCCGCGATCTGGCTCTGGGAGCCGGCCACGGTGGCCGCGGTGCAGAAGCGCATCCATCCGGTGGACATGCGCGCCGACGAGTGGTTCGCTAACATCTCGCAATGGTACATTCCGTCCGCCGAACGCATCCCGCGCGACCAGATCCGTCTCGCGGAGGCCCAACGTTAGGCTTGCCTGGGTCGCGATGGTGAGCGGCGTCCGGCGGCGCATTCGCGCCGGACGCTGACGTGCTCCGGCTGCTCCTGCGCCGTGCGGCCCACGGTGTCCTGATCATCTGGCTGGTCGCCACCGCCACGTTCTTTCTGCTGCACCTGGCGCCGGGCGACCCGATCGCCGCGTCGCTCGACAGCCCGCTCACGCCGCCCGCCGTCCGCACGCACTACCGCCACGTGTACGGTCTCGATCAACCGTTGTCCGTGCAGTACGGACGCTGGCTGGTGATGATGACGCACGGCGATTTCGGGTTTTCGTTTCCGCACCGCCGGCCCGTGAGCGCGGTGATCGCGTCGGCCCTGCCCAACACGCTGCTGCTCATGGGCGTGGCGCTCGTCCTGGCGTTCGCGGCGGGTATTGCGTTAGGCATCATCCAGGCGCGGCACCGCGGCCGGCCGCTCGACTGGAGCCTTGGCCTCGGCTCGCTGTTCTTCTACTCGATGCCGGACTTCTGGCTCGCGTTGATGCTGCTGTTCTTGTTCGCGTTCGTGTGGAGGCTATTCCCGGTGACGGGCATGTTCGATCCCGTCATGTATCCTTACTATGGATTCTGGCAGCGGATCGGCGACCGCTTGTGGCACTTGGTGCTGCCGGCGTGCACGCTCGCGCTGCTCAGCGCCGCCGCCATCGCCCGGTTCCAGCGCGCGGCGCTGCTCGATGTCGCGGGCGAGGACTTCGTGCTCACCGCGCGCGCCAAAGGCGTCACCGAGCGGCGCGTGCTGATGCACCACGTGCTGCGCAACGCGCTGCTTCCGGTGATCACGCTGTTCGGGCTGGCGCTGCCTGTGCTGTTAGGCGGATCGGTGTTCATCGAGAAGGTGTTCTCGTGGCCCGGCATGGGACTCCTCACCGTCGAGGCCATCGGCACCCGCGACTATCCGCTGCTCTGCGCCGCCGTCGTCATCGCCAGCGTGCTCGTGATCGCCGGCAGCTTCATCGCCGACGCGTTGTACGCCGTGGTCGATCCCCGCGTCCGGCTCGAGTGACGTGCATACGCTCGTCTGGATCGCGGCCGCTGTCCTAACGACGCTCATCTGCGGCGCCGTGGCGCGCGCGGGCGATGCCGACAGCGGATCGCCGTGGCGCGTCGCGCTCACGCGCCTGCGCGACAATCACGTCGCCTTCCTCGCGCTGTGCGTAATCGTTGGGCTGCTCGTGATGGCGGTGCTCGCGCCGTGGCTCGCGCCCTACTCGCCGATCGCGCAGCCCGACATCGTGCGGCTCAAGAACCTGCCCCCGTCGCTCGCGCATCCGTTCGGCACCGACTTCGCCAGCCGCGACGTGTTCAGCCGCGCGCTCTACGGCGCGCGCGTGTCGCTGAGCGTCGCGCTGCTCGCCATCGTGGTGTCCGCATCGGTAGGCACGGCGTATGGCGCCATCGCCGGATACGTCGGCGGCAACGTCGACACGATCATGATGCGCCTCATCGATGCCGCGCTGTCCGTGCCGCGCATCCTGTTGTTGATCGCGGTGCTCGCCCTCTGGGCGCCCGTGCCGCTGCCGGTGCTCATCCTTCTGTTAGGCTTAACCGGATGGTTCGGCGTGAGCCGGGTGGTGCGCGCCCAGGTGTTGTCGCTGCGCGAGCGGGACATGGTCGTCGCCGCGCGTGCGTTGGGCGCGAGCGACCGCCAGATTCTGTGGCGTCACATCCTGCCCAACGTTCTCTCCCCGGTGATCGTCTCGATCACGCTCGGCATCGCGAACGTGTTGATCGTCGAGGCGGGCCTGTCGTACCTCGGCGTCGGCGTGCGACCGCCCGCCGCGAGCTGGGGCAACATGATCCTCGACGGCGCCGACGAGATCGCGTCGCTGTGGTGGATCTCGACGTTCCCCGGATTGGCTATCGTCATCACGGTGATGGCGTTCAATCTTCTTGGCGATGGCTTGCGCGACGCGCTGGACCCGCGTCAGGTTGACGGGTGATGACGAGCCCTGCGTCGGCGCCCCTCCTCAAAGTCCGCGAACTATCCACCTGGTTTCACACCGGGCGAACCGTGGCCCGCGCTGTGGATAGCGTGTCGTTCGACGTCATGCCTCACGAGACCGTTGGTCTCGTCGGCGAATCGGGCTGCGGCAAATCGGTGACGTCCCTCTCGATCCTGCGCCTCATCGAGCGACCCGGCCGCATCGAGCCGGGAAGCCGCATCGAGTTCGAGGGTCGCGACCTGTTGTCGCTCGACGATCGCGCCATCCGCGACATTCGCGGCAATCGCATCTCGATGATCTTTCAGGAGCCGATGACGTCGCTCAATCCGGTGTTCACGGTTGGCGACCAGATCGCCGAGGTCGCGCGCGTGCACGGCACCGCATCACGGCACGAGGCGCGGGAACGCGCGGTCGACATGCTGCAGCAAGTGGGCGTTCCCGCGCCGGCCGAGCGTGCGCGCGAATACCCGCATCAGCTGTCGGGCGGTCTGAGGCAGCGCGCGATGATCGCGATGGCGCTCATGATGCACCCCGCGCTGCTCATCGCCGACGAGCCCACCACCGCGCTCGACGTGACGATCCAGGCGCAGATCCTCGAGCTGCTCGCCGAGTTGCAAGAGCGAGTGGGCATGTCCATCCTGCTCATCACCCACGACCTCGGCGTCATCGCTGAATCGGCGTCGCGCGTGCTGGTGATGTACGCGGGGCAAATCGTGGAGGAAGCGCCGGTGCGCATGCTCTTCGCGGCGGCCCACCACCCGTACACCGAGGGCCTGCTGAGCGCCATGCCCCGGATGGGCGACCGGCGCGAGCGCCTAACGGTGATCCCGGGGACGGTACCGTCGCCCACCGAATGGCCGGCCGGCTGCCGGTTTCACGACCGCTGCGCATACGCGTGGGATCGCTGCCGCGTCGAAACGCCGCCGCTGTACCAGATCGGGACCGGACATGTCTCGCGGTGCCATCTCGCGGCGGAGCCGGCGCGGCGCCAATTCCCGCACGCGGCCGCCGCCGGCGGAGCGGCGCCCGCGTCGTGACCGCGCCTAACGCCCAATCGGTCCATCCGGCCGCGGCGGCGGACGGCGCCGCCCCGTTGCTCGCGGTGCGCGACCTGGTCAAACATTTTCCGATCAGCCGCGGCGTGTTCCGCCGTCGCGTCGGCGCCGTACGAGCGGTAGACGGCATCTCGCTCGACGTCATGCCCGGCGAAACGCTGGCGTTGGTCGGCGAGTCCGGCTGCGGGAAAACGACGGCCGGCCGCTCGATCCTGCGCCTCATCGAGCCCACGGCCGGCGACATTCGCTTCGATGGCGTCGACGTTCGCGCGCTCGACGGCGAAGCGCTCCGACGCCTCCGCCGGCACATGCAGATCATCTTCCAGGATCCGTTCTCGTCGCTCAACCCGCGCATGACCGTCAGCGCGATCGTGCGCGAAGGCCTAACGATACACAAGCTCGCCGAGGGCGAGGCCGCCGATGCGCGGGTGCGCGAGCTGCTCGATGAAGTCGGCCTGCGCGCGGACGTCGCCTCGCGCTACCCGCACGAATTCTCGGGTGGGCAGCGCCAGCGCATCGGCATCGCGCGTGCGCTCGCGGTCCAACCGCGGTTCATCGTGTGCGACGAACCGGTGAGCGCGCTCGACGTATCCGTGCAAGCGCAGGTGATCAACCTGCTCGAGGACCTGCAGCGCGAGCACAGCCTGGCCTACCTGTTCATCGCGCACGATCTGTCGGTGGTCGAGCACATCGCCGATCGCGTGGCGGTGATGTATCTGGGACACATCGTCGAACAGGCCGACGCGGTCGAGTTGTACCGGCAGCCGATCATGCCGTACACGCAGGCACTGTTGTCCGCGGTTCCCGTGCCGGATCCGACGCGCGAGCGCCAGCGCATCATCTTGAGCGGCGATGTTCCCTCACCGGCCAACCCGCCCACCGGATGCCCGTTCCATCCGCGCTGCCCGCACCCGCGCAAAGACGAGGCATGCACGCGGCTCGTTCCGCCACTCGAGGAAAAAGCGCCCGGCCATTTCGCGGCGTGCATCAAACAAACGCCGACAGTCGTCTCGTGGGCCGAGCAGCAAGCGGCCGGCGGGACGCAGCCGCCGGAGCGCATCATGCTGACTCAGATCACGGCCACGTAAACACGCTCGACGGCGACACGAGCTCGCGGCTGAACCGAATGTCGCGCGGCTCGTGGGTGAACAGGTGGCTGGCGTTGAGCACGCTCAAGCGCACTTCCCACTTCGCGTGCGCGTCGTGATTCACGGGCAGCGCCAGGTCGAGCCGCCACGTCTGCTGCGACCCCGGCGGAAATGCGCCGAGCAGTCCCACACCGACGCCCATCTTCGTGGGCGTCGTGATGCCGAACGGCGCATCGCCCGCCCACACTCGGCCCGCGTCGGCGAAAAACGCCAAACCCACCGCCGCCTGGTCACGCACGCGCCCGATCACCCAGCGGTCCTCGAGGCGCACCACGCCGCGCATCGCGCCTGCATCCTGCGAATCGATGTACCCGCGCACGCCGCCGTCGGCTTCGCCTAACGAGAGCTGGAACGGCACGCGCTGGTCCCATCCGCTGCCCCAGTCGACGGTGCCGACCAGCGTGTGCTCGGTCGAGAGGCGCCGGTACATCATGAGGCGCGCACTGGCGAGAATGCCGTCCCACGCGTGCGCCCTGTAGTCCTGGCGGCCTTCGGCCGTCGCTGTCAGGTACCCGAACGTCTGGGCAGTCCCGTATCCGACGTAGGCGTCGCTCGCCAGGAACAGGTCGTCGTCGTGCCCATCGAGTATCCGCACTCCGCGGCCGAGCAAGGTGCCTAACTGAAAACCGGTGCGCACGTCCTGCGTCGCCTCGAGCGCGTCGAAGTGCTGCACGGGCAGGAAGCTCAGCTTGCGGAGTCCCCACAAGATGTTGATGCGCGTGTTGCGACGAACGGGATACCGCGCCACCAACGAGTCGAAGTTGACGAGCGAGTCCGGGTCCGGCGGCAGTCCGATATTGTCGGATTCGTGCGAGACCGAGAAGCCTAACAGGCTCAGTTGGCGCCCCCCGCCAATGCGCGCCACTCCGCCCACATCGGCGAACTTGCGATCGATCCCGATCGGGACCGCCTCGAGGTTGCTGCGATCAAACCCGAACACCTCGCTTCGATCCAGGCCGATCACCCGCCACGCGATGCTCTGCCGGTCCGTGATGAACGGGTGGCTCACGTCCATCAACAGGTTGCTCTGGCCGAGGTCGAAGCGCTCCAGTGCGAGGTTGAAGTGCCACGGGTGGCCCATGAACTGGAAGTCGGCGTAGCGAATACCGTACGTATCGCGGAACTGTCCGTCGGCCCACTCCACCTGCACCGAGCGGCCGCCGCCCAGGAAATTGCCCTCGCCGACGCGGAAGGACTTGAGGTACGGGCTGTGGCCGGACGTGCCTAACGCAAGGATCGGCGTGAATTCGTCGGTCGTTTCGGCCAGCAGGATCACGCCGCCCGCGCCGTCGTCGTACGTCGAGATCTGCGCCTGGGCGATGAACGGTTGCGCGCGCAGGATGCGCTCGGATTCGGCCACGTCGGCCGAATCGCAGGCCATGCCGGGCTGCAGCAGGATGAACCGCTGCACCACCTCGGGCTTCGTGTTGGAGTGGATCGACGAGAGGATGCCGAGCGGCGTCGTCCACCACTTGCCGTTGCGCGGGTAGTAGGGCGGCTTGGTCTGGACTTCGATCTCCGATATGCGTTGGCCCGCACACGGGACCGCGCGCCCGGCCACCTGCGACGCGGCGGGCGATCCCGCCACGCCGAGCGCCACGGCCGCCGCGCCAACGCCTAACGCAACGCGGCGGCCCGGCGTCCGGCGCTCGGCGCTCGTGCTCAGCGGCCCATGCGGCGCTTGAGCTCCTCGAGCCGCCGCTCTGCGTCCGCTTCCCGTGCCGTCTGCTCGGCCGCCCGTCGCAGTCCGGCCAGGTCGGCGTCCAGCGAAGCGTCCGTCGATTCCGCGAGCGGGTCGCTCGTCGCCGATGGCGCCCCGCCCGGTACGCTCGCCCCCCGAGCGCCGCCGCCCGCCGCCATCGCGTGAAACTGCTCCGTCATTTCCGCTAACTCCTGCTCCGCCAACGCCAACTCCGAGGTCTGCGCCTCGAGCTTGCGCTCCAGCATCGCAACACGCCCACGATGTTTCGTGGCGTAGCGCTCCGCGATTCGCGCGGTTTCCTCGTCGCGAATCTCCGCCGCCATCCGTCCACGGCGTTCCGCGGTCTCCAATTCCTTCTGCTCCCGCGCCAACTGCGCGCGCGTACTGTCGAGCGCATCGCGCACCTGCGACACGCCGACCTTCGCCTCCACCAGTGCTTGGCGCATCATCGCAAGAACCGCGCGCCCTTCCCCAGGAGAGGACGCGCGGCTCATCGCGTCGCGCCAGGCTTGTCTCATGTTCTCGAACATGGCGCCCGTCCTCGACGCCCAACGGGGTAAACGGTCATTACGATTTGCGCGGGGTTTTCGCGTAGAACTCGCTCATCCGGAGCTCCACGTCGCGCGACCGGCAGTGCGGGCATGTGACATCCGCGTGGCCGTGTTGCGAAATCGATTCGCGCACGGAGAACGTCGCCTGACAGGCGTGGCATTGGTATTCGTAGGTAGGCATACGGCACCCTCGCGAAAATGCTGGCTGTCCCGTTACGATACGAATCGCTCGGCCGCGCGCGCAACCCACACGGCATCTTCTTCTCACTCCGCATGTCACGAACCGATCCGGCTGCAACCGCGCGGCCACCGCGCATCGCGATCTCAGCCACCACGTACAGCGATGACCATCGACGACGCGTTCGGTTGAATGCCGCGTACATCGAAGCGGTCGAGCGAGCCGGCGCGTTGCCGTTTGTCGTCCCGCCCCTCTCGGGACTCTCGCACGCCGCGGCGATCATCGACGCATGCGACGGACTCCTGCTCACCGGCGGCGAAGACGTCGATCCGGATCGATACGACGCGCCGCGCGATGCAACGGTCGAGGACACGAATCCGGAGCGGGACGCCACGGAGATCGCGCTGGTCGAGGCCGCACGGTCGCTCGCGTGCCCAACGTTCGCCATTTGCCGCGGTCTCCAACTGCTCAACGTCGCGCTCGGCGGTTCACTGGTGCAGGACATTCCGAGCCAACGCCCCGGCTCGCTGGATCACGATCCCGCCGGTGCTCGCTCGGCGCGCGTGCACGACGTCGACATCGAAGCGGGTTCGACACTCGCGCGCACGCTTGGCTCTACCCGGGTTCGGGTCAACTCGTTCCACCACCAAGCTGCCGACCGCGTGGCCGAGGGCCTCCGCGCCACTGCGTGGGCGCCGGA
>DASVAC010000189.1:0-15763 GCA_036376535.1 Gemmatimonadaceae bacterium
GTGCCCAACCGTTCTTACGGACGACGGTTCGTTGGTCGTCGCGGTGGCACCCGACGCGCTCGTGCCCGAAGCGCTCGATGACCTCGGCCTCGCCTACCGCCGGCCCATCATTGCCGAAGTCACGCCGCGCGAAGAAGTCGAGCGGCTGATCGCCCGCCTGACGTCGGGCGCTGAAGCGTCGCTCACCGTTGGGCATGACGACCAGGACGACGAGGCCCTCGTGGCCGACGTCCGCGACGTGGCGAACTCAGCGCCGGTAGCGGCGTACGTCAATTTTCTCGTGGGCGAGGCCGTGCGCGCGGGTGCCAGCGACATTCATCTCGAGGCGACCCGCACCGGGCTGCTCGTGCGCTTTCGGTTAGACGGCATCCTGCTGCCGGCGCCGGCAGCGCCGGCGGGTCTCGAAACCGCGATTCTCTCCCGCCTCAAACTGATGGCCGATTTGGACATCGCCGAGCGGCGCCGACCCCAGGACGGTCGCATTCGGGTGCGACTCGCCGACCGGGAGCTCGACGTGCGCGTGTCCACGGTGCCGACGCTGCACGGTGAAAGTGTCGTACTCCGTGTGCTCGACCGCGGCGGCCGGCCGGTGGGTCTCGACACGCTGGGCATGCCTGCGGCGATCCTCGAGCAAGTGCGCACGCTCGCGAAAAAACCACACGGCATGGTCCTGGTAACGGGGCCTACCGGCTCGGGTAAGACGACCACGCTCTATGCGGCGCTCAGGCTGCGCGACGCCGCGGCCGAAAAGATCATCACGATCGAAGACCCGATCGAATACCAGTTGCTGGGCATCACCCAGGTGCCGGTGCACGCGCAAGCCGGCGTCACGTTTGCGGCGGCGTTGCGCTCGATTCTCAGGCAGGATCCCGACGTGATCATGGTCGGGGAGATGCGCGACAGCGAGACCGCATCGCTCGCCGTGCAAGCCGCGATGACCGGGCACCTCGTGTTCTCCACGCTGCACACGAACGATGCGTTAGGCGCGATTCCGCGCCTCATCGACCTCGGCGTGCCGGCGTACCTCGTGGCCGCGACGGTCGACGCCGTGATGGCCCAGCGTCTCGTACGCCGAGTGTGTCCCAATTGTGCCGAACCAGTCGACCCTGCGGTGGGCGAATCGCACACGGCAATTCCGGCGTGGGTCGGCACCACGCCCATCATGCGTGGCAAAGGATGCGCGACATGCCGGCAGACGGGCTACGCCGGCCGGCTCGGCGTGTTCGAGCTCGTCGTCCTGTCCGACGCAATGCAAGACGCCGTATCGCGCCACGTCTCGCGCGCCGAGCTCCGAGACTTGGCGCAAACCAACGGGTGGCATCCGTTGTGGGACGATGCATGGTCCAAGGTCAGTGCTGGACTCACGACCGTCGAGGAGGTACTCCGTGCGGTCTCGGCCTAACGCAACGAGGTCACGCCGCCGCGGCTTTACGCTGCTCGAGCTGCTGGTCGTGCTGGCGATCATCGCGACGCTCGTGGCCGTAGTGGCGCCGTCGATCTTCCGCAACGTCGGGGACGCCAAGACTGCAGCCGCCAAGAGCCAACTCGAGATCTTCGGGCTCGCCCTGGATGCGTATCGCATCGATAACGACACGTACCCGACATCAGACCAAGGCCTCGCCGCCCTTCGCACGAAGCCCACGTCAGGCAATCTCCCGCGAAACTGGCGCGGGCCGTATCTACGCAAGGATGTGCCGCTCGATCCGTGGGGCCGACCCTACGTCTACGTCGCACCCGGCGTTGAAAATCCGACGTCGTACGACCTTTATACGTTAGGCAGAGACGGCAAGGCGGGCGGCTCCGACGAGGACGCCGACATCACCTCGTGGGGCGGGCCGGTACATCCATGACCGCCACACAGCGCTTCGCCTATCGCGCCGCCCGCGCGGACGGCGCCTTCGAGCACGGTATGCTCGCGGCCGAGAGCCGCGACGCGGCGCTCAAGGCACTGGCGGCGCAGGGACTCTGGGCGGTCGACCTCAACGCAGCCCGATCGGCTGACGATCTGCGCACGCGCCTATCGATTGCCGATCTTGCCCTGGGTCTCCGCGTCCTGGCGACGCTCCTGGAGAGCGGCCTGCCCGTGAGCAAGGCACTCGCGGCGATGCCGGAGCTCGCGCCCGACGCGTGGGCGCCTACCCTCTCCGGCCTCGCGCGGGCCGTTCGCGAAGGGGATTCGTTAGGCGCGGCGCTCGAGCGGAGCGGCCTCGCGATCCCGGCGGTCGTCTTGGGCATCGTGCGGGCGGGCGAAGCCGGGAGCGGACTCGCGCGTGCCGTTAGGCGAGCGGCCGACCTGATGGAGGAGACGGCGGCCACCCGCTCGGCCATTCGCGCGGCATTGGTCTACCCCTGCATCCTCGCCGTCGCGGGGACCATCTCCGTCGGCATCCTCGTCGGCGTGGTGTTGCCGCGATTCGCGGCAATTCTCTCCGACCTCGGCCAGACCCTCCCGCCAACCACGCGTTTCGTGCTCCAAGCATCTGTGTTCGCACGAGTTGCGGCCATACCAGCCGGTGTGGCGACACTCATTGTATTAGTGGCGTGGCGGGCGTGGGCGTCCACGGAGGCCGGCGCGGTTCGGTGGCACTCCATGTTGCTCAGCGTCCCCGTGCTCGGCACCATTCGCCGGTCCGCGGCCACGGCGCGCGTGTGCGCGGCACTGTCGGCGCTCCTCGAGAGCGGCGTGCCACTCGCTAACGCTCTCACACACGCGGCGCGCGCAGCCGGTGATGCGGCCGTGCACGAGCGTGTGGTCGCGGCGCGCACATCGGTCGTGGCCGGCGCGCGGCCCTCGGCCGCGTTCCTAACGGAAGATGCGCTGACATCGGTTGCGTCACGGCTCGTTCGCGCCGGCGAAGAGACCGGCGCGCTGGCGGCAATGCTCGCGCACGCGGCCCACCTCGAGACCGAGCGCGCTACGCAGCGCGTGCGCGCCGCGGTTCGCCTCCTGGAGCCGGCGCTCATTCTCGCCTTCGGCGGCCTCGTTGCACTTGTGGCGGCCGCGCTGCTCCAAGCCATCTACAGCGTTCGCCCAACGTGACGCCCGGGCGCGCCATGACACTCGTCGAACTGCTCGTCGTACTCGTCCTGCTGGGTCTCGTGGCCGGTGTGGTCGGGCTCACGATGCACACCGCCCGCCCTCCTGTTCAAACAGATCCCGTCGTCGCGGTGGTCCAGGCCGCGCGCGATTCTGCCATCCGCTCAGGCCGCAGCGTGACGATCACCCTGCAGGTGAACGGCGCCGGACACGAGGCCACCGCCGAGCCGGACGGTCAGGTCCACAGCGACTCCGCGATCGACATCGATCCGCTCACAGGGAACTCCCATGCGGCCCAGTAAGGCATCGCGCCGTCGCGGCACGGTGCTCCTAGAAGCCATCGTCGCGCTGACGATCCTCGCGATATCGGCGACGACGATGGTCTCGCTCGCCGCGAGTTCGCTTGGCGCCGTTTCGCGCGCCGAAAGGCTCGATGCCGAAACGCGGCGCGCGAGTGCGCTTTTGGATGCGGTTTCGCTCTGGCCGCGTACGGATCTGGATCGACACCTTGGCGACCGTCCCGAGGGACCGTGGGATCTCCGCATCGATCGCCCAACGCCAACGCTCTACGTGATCGCGCTGCGCGATACGGCAAGCGGCGCGCTCCTCTTGGCGACCTCGCTCTATCGGCCGGAGGCACCCAATGCTCCGTAGCGGCTTCACACTCATCGAAGTGTTGGTAGCGCTCATCGTCGGCGCGATTGTGCTCCTCGGCGCGCATCAGATCCTCGCGATCCTCACGGATCAGTCGCATGCCCTGACGAGTCGCGCGGCACACACGGACCGCGATGCAAACGGCGAGCGGCTGTTGCGGACTCTCGTTGGGCAGTTGGAGCTGGGATCGCCGGGCACGGCCCCGTTCAGCGGCTCGCCGGACACCGTCCGGTTCTCGAGCTGGTGTGAAGTACCGTCTGGTTGGCTCGAGCGATGCGCGGTGACGCTCGCGTTCGCGGCGGACAGCGATCACGAAACGCTCCGTGCCCAACTCAATACGAATCGACCGATCGATCTGGTCCGCGGCTTTCGGCGCGGCACATTTCGGTACCTCGAAAGCGCTGCGGCCGGCGGACAGTGGTTCCAGACATGGGGCACCGGCATCACTGCGCCGTTAGGCATTGGTATCGTGCTGCTCCGTGATGGTGTGGTGGACACAATGATCGTGCGCATCGGGCCGCGCGGATGAGCAGACGACGTCGCCGCGGGTTCGTCCTGCTCGCCGTGCTGTGGGTGATGGTCGGCGTCAGCGCGCTCGGCTTCGGCCTGGCGCTGCTTGCAAGGCGTGCGGCCGGAACGGCGTACAACCGGCGGGCGGCGACGGCCGCGCTCTGGCTGGCGGAAGACTGTGCGAGCCGAGCCGAGGCCTCGATCGGTGACGCGCTCGCCTCCCGCAGGAGCGACAGTGCTGTGGGTGCTGACGCCATTCGGCGCTCGTGGGCCGGACTCGACACGACAGTTGGCACCTCCCCGGTCATGCGCGATGCACCGTGCGCGCTCACGCTTCGTCCGGCGGGCACGACCCTCGACGTCAACACGGCTGACGACAGCCTCCTCGTGCGTTTGTTCCTAGCGTTAGGCAACGCACCCGTCGTCGCCGACTCGCTCGCCTTCGCCGTCCTCGACTGGCGTGACGCCGACGACGCCCCACGCCCGAGTGGCGCGGAGGCGTCGTGGTACCTGGCGCAGGGACGCGAGCCCCCGCGCAATGCCGCACTTGCCGACGTGCGTGAACTCGCGCGCGTGCGTGGGTTCGAGCGGCGACCGGGCCTCGACTCCGTGTTAGGCGTCGACCCGTTCCGCATCGTGCTCGATCGCGCCCCGCTCGCGGTGGTCGCGGCCCTGCCAGGGTTCACGAGCGAAGCCGTCGCGCGCGTCGCCGACCATCGTGCGAGTGGCGTGCCGATTCCAGACCTGCTCACGTTGAGCGCCGAACTGTCGCCGGCCGGCCGAGCTGCGTTGCTCGCCGACTATCCGGACCTGGTGCGGCTCACGACTGCGGAGCCCGATGCCTGGATCCTGACCGCCCGGGGCACTTCGGGGATGCCGGCAGTGACCATCGTGCTCGAGCTCGTTCTTGTGCGGGCGGGCGATCGCGCAGCCATCGTGCGCCGCCGGACCTGGATCCAATGATCGCGCTCCGTCCGCGCCTCGGGTTAGGCATCGGCCGGCGGCGCGTGAGCGCCGTGTGGCTCGATGGCGACACGGTCCGTTGGGCAGCCGCGCGGCCGCGCTCCGACGATGAAGCGCTGGCTCGAACACTCGGCGCGTTGCTGGCCGAGTGTCCGCGGTCGCGGCTGCGTCCACCGGTCGTGACCGCGGCCATCGGGCCGGCATCCGCGCAGCTCAAGCTCGTATCCGATCTGCCGCCGCTTGCCGATCCCGCGGCGCTCACCGCGGTCGTCCGCGAGCACGCCTCGCGCTTCTTTCTCAAGAACGGCGTGCCGCTCGTCTTCTCCGGTGCCCGCGCGATATCACCGACGAGCGCGTGGGTGGCCGCGTTCGAGGAGCCGGTCGTGCGAGCGATCGTCGACGCATGCGGCGCGCTCGGCTTCACAGTACACCTCGTAACGCCAACGGCCGTGGCGCTTCGATTCGCGATGTCCGCAGAGACGATCGTGTGGAACGATGACGCTGTGGACCTCGCCGTCACGTACACCGATGGCGCCCCGAGCAGCGTGCGATCAATTACCAGAGCCAGCGCGTTAGGCGCGCTCCCGCCGTTCCCTCCGCCCCTGAGCACGCTTGCCGGTCGCGCCGCGGAGCTCATGGACGCCGCGGGAGCCGCTCGTGTGCCGCGCTCCGAGCCGATCGCGCTCCGAGGCCGCCTGATGCGCCTAACGCGCGAGCCGTCGCGGCGCCGCCTCGTTCTCGCGCTGACGGTGTGCGCGGTGTCAATCGTCAGCGCGCTACTGATTCCCGGCATTGCCTCGTGGCGCGTGGCCCGCGCGGCGCACGCCCACGATGTGTCGCTCGCGGCGCGGGTTCGTGCCGCCGAACGTGATGCGCGTGAGTTGGCGTCGGTCACGTCAGCGTTGAGCGCGATCGCATCCTTCACGCAATCGCGGCGCTCGGCGACGCTGCTCCTGGCCCAACTGACTCGCGCACTGCCCGAGGGAACGGCTCTCCTGGCGGTGCAGTTGGACAGCGCCGGGGCGGGCAACATCGTCGCCCTCGGACCGCGTGCCGCAGCAGTGGTCGACGCCGTGGAACGCGTGCCGGGCATCGCGTCGCCCGAGATCGTTGGACCCGTGACCCGCGAGACAGCCGCCGGGAAAGCGCTCGACCGTGTCACGGTGCGGTTTCATCTCGTGCCCGAGTGACCCCATGACGTCGATGCTCACCGCGCTCTCCCCTCGCGATCGCCGCGCGCTGCTCGTCGGCGCGGCGTCGATCGGTGGGCTTCTGTTCGTCGGACGCGCGCTGCCCGCACGGCGACGTTGGCAAGCGGAAGCAATCCAATTGGCACAGTCGGCGAGCGCTGTGTGGGCACGAGATCGCATGCTCGCGCTCCATTCGCGCGCCATTCACGACTCGTTAGGCGTGCGCCGGGCGCGTCTCGCCGCGCTGTCGCCAACGTGGCTCTCGGGAGACTCGCCAGCCGCTGCGAGTGCCGGACTTGCAGGGCTCGTCACGCGCGCGGCAACCGACGCCGCGATGACATTGGGCGCACTCGACCTCCGCACCGACTCCGTTGGGCACGAGCCGTTCGTGCCAGTGCACGTTCGCGTGAGTGTCACCGGAGACGTGCAGGGACTGGCGACGTTCCTCGCGGCGCTCGACCGCGGCCCGTGTGCACTCACTGTCCAGTCGCTCGATGTGCAGGCGGGCGACCCCGCCGCCGTTGCCCAACGGCCCGAGGTTCTGCACGCAGACCTGGCGATCGACGCCCTCTGGCGCCCCGCACACGCGATGGGTGAAACGCCATGAGCGCCCGTTGGATCGAGCGTTTCGCGTGGGCCATGAGCGCGGTCGCGATGCTCGTTGGCATCCGCACTTGGATCGTGCTTTCGCGTCCGGTCGCGGCACCAGCGCCGGCAATCTGGCCCGTGTCGCCGCCCGCTCGCACCATCGACCCCGACTCACTCGCCGTACTCGTGGAGCACATCACGAGTGCCGATCCGTTCCGGCTCGACCGCAAGCCGGCCACCGTCGCGTATGGAGCGCCCGACACGATCGCTGCACATGTCGCCGCGCAGGCGGCTGTCGCACGCCCTCCGTTAGTCCTGGTCGGCATCGTCGGACCGCCGTGGCGTGCGTTAGTCAACGGCATCCCCGGCCATGACGGCAGCACCGTGATCCGCGCCGGTCAGACCGTGGCCGGCCTCCGTGTCGGTGCCATCACCGCCACCACCACAACCATTACTGGGATGGACACGACCTGGCGCCTGACCGTCAAGCGGACCTGGCCATGAGACACGTCGCCGTCATGCTCGTGCTGACGCTCGCCGTCGTGCGGACCTCCGAGGCGCGAGCGCAAGCACACGACTCGACCGTCGTGCTGCGACACGACAGCGTGAGCGTGCATCTCGTGGATGCCGATGTGCGGGCCGCCGTGGAAGCTCTCGCGCCATATCTCGACAAACCGGTTGGATTCGGCAGCAGCGTCCCCGGCGCGAGGGTCACTCTGGAGACGCCGACGCCCGTTGCCCGCGGTGCGGTTCGCGGGTTGCTCGAAGGCATCCTCGCGAGCCAGAACCTCGAGCTGGTACGCGACTCGGCGATGTACCGCGTGCAGGTGAAAGCGCCACCTGCCGCGCCTCCAGCGGCGACGGTCTCGCCTAACGGCCGCGCGGGCACGGCAGGCGACGTGCAATTGTTCATCATCCACTTGCGGCACGCCCGTGCCGCGGATGTCGCCGCGACCGTGAACGCGCTCTTCGGTCGCGCCAGTTCGCTTGGCGACATCGGCAGTACGCGTCCCGCGACGCTCGACCAGCAGTTGCAGGCCGGCATGATGCAGCCAGCGGGTACCGCGAGCCCGGCGCCCGTGCCTAACGCATCGGGTACCGTCTCCACAACGGCCGCGCGCAACGCCTCGTTCAGCGGTGACGTGACGATCGTCCCCGACCCGCGCAGCAACAGTCTCTTCATTCGCGCCAGTCAGCGCGATTTCGATCTGATCACCTCGGCCGTGAAGGAACTCGACACGCGCCCGCTGCAGGTCCTGATCGAGGTGATCATCGCCGAGGTGGAGCGGACGAACAGTCTCCAATTCGGGGTCGAAGCGACGCTGCCACCCACCAAGGTGAACGGCGGCTCGACTGTCATCACTGGATCGCAAACTGGTGCCGGACTCACGGACTTCGTGCTGCACGCGATGAACCTGACGGGTCTCAACATCGATGCGACCCTCACCGCTGCCGCCGAGCGTGGCGACGTGCGCATTCTGAGCCGGCCGATTCTCGTTGCGGCCAACAATCAGCCGGCAACGATCAACGTGGGCAGCCAGCGCCCGTTCGTGCAGCTCGCGCGCACGCTGCCAACTGACAACGCAGCGGTCGACCAGGTAGTGCAGTACAAGGACGTCGGCACCAAGCTCACCGTACTGCCGACGATCAGCCCCGACGGCTACGTCGGCCTCGAGGTGACGCAGGAGATCGACAACGCGACGCAGGAGGTCGCGTTCGACGCGCCCGTCATCTCGACGCGCTCCATCCAGACCGACCTGTTGATCAAGGATGGCCAGACCGTCGCGTTAGGCGGGTTCACGGACGCCGAGCGCGACGTGACCCAGGGCGGCATCCCGTTTCTGTCGAGCATTCCGTTGTTGGGCGGCCTGTTCGGCCATTCGAGCCGCCAAACGACGGCCACCGAGATCTACCTCTTTCTTACTCCGCACGTCATACGTACCGACCAAGATGCGGACAGTGTCACACATCCCATGCTCGATCGCGCCGACAAGATGAAACCATGACGGCCCTTCCCCCTCGGGGACCTCCAGGTTGGCGAGTCACGCACGTTTGGGTACTTGAGGAGGAGCCTGGCCCAACTCGTGTCATCGAGCGAGTGCGTTTTGACCAAGAGCAATACTGGCGCCAAGCAATGTTGTAGCCGACGCGCTGCATTGGCTGAGGGATCGAACCGGAGTGCTCGTCGCGGTTATCGTATGCCACACATCGGCACCACGGTTGAAAGCTTTGCTCTTGCGGCACGTCGAGGAGGCTTCATCGATGCCATGGCCGCTGTGACGACGCGTGACCCTTCGTATACACAAGTACTCAATTTTTGGCCAACGAGTCTAACGCCCCAACTTCATCGCTCCTTAAGAGTCCATGATTCAGCTTGATGAGCAATCGGCCTGTCTGGCCTTGGTTCTGGCGGACAACGCAGTGGACCGGCACCCATGACCGAACAAGAACTCGCACAATTCCTCTTGGGCGTATCGCCACCGATACGCGAGGTCCGTCGTTTGATCCTCAAGGTGGCGCGCACCACTCTGCCGGTGCTTGTGCAGGGACCGACGGGAGCGGGAAAAGAAGTTGTCGCCCAAGCCCTGCATTCAGCCAGCGACCGTCGCGGCCGATTTGTTCCGTTCAACGTGTGCGCCATACCGGAAGGCATCTTTGAGTCGGTACTGTTCGGCCACGTTAAAGGCGCCTTCACAGGCTCTCAGAGCGACGGCGTTGGATTGCTCACCGAGGCCCATCAGGGGACCGCATTCTTCGATGAGATCGCGATGCTCTCCGTAGCGCAGCAAGTCAAGCTACTGAGGGCGATCGAGCGTCAGGAGTATCGACCGTTGGGCGCACGAGCTGATTGCCACAGTGATTTTCGCGTCGTCGCTGCGTCGAATGCTGACCTTCACGTACTTGCCGGTCAGGGCCGGTTTCGAGCGGACCTGGTCCAGCGGTTGGCCGGCGTGCTCATTACCGTACCAGCTTTAGACGAGCGCACCGAAGACATTCGACTATTGGTGCGCCACTTCCAGAGTGACGCTGTGCGACGTCACGGAAGAGCCGTCGAGTTCACGGAGGAGGCGCTGCAACGGTTCGAGGACTATCCATGGCCCGGCAACGTGCGCGAGCTTCGGTTAGCCGTGGAGCGCGCCATCGTCTTTGCTGACACGTCGCGCATCGGGCCAGACACCATAGCGCACGTGCTTCGGGCGCCTCAGCAAGCTCGGCATCGCCAGGGTGACGTCGATGCCGCAGAGCGAGAGGAGATGCTGCGATTGCTTGAGCAGGAAGGATGGAACACTGCTATCCTCGCAGCTCGTCTAGGGATCCACCGGGCGACTATCTATCGCTGGATGCGTCGCCTTGAGATTGAAGGCTCCTCGCGGAAGGTCTTCAGGCGCACTCGAAGTTAGACCCGGCCGCCTGACACCAAGGCGATTGGGGACAACAACCGACTGCACTCCACTACGTCACAGGACCTACCTAACCGACCGCAGGGGAATAAGCACTTGTGGCAGGTTAGAACGTCTGGGTTGGGGCAGACGAAGCCTTCGCCGCGGTAGGCGCAACGATTCAAGAGGCACGCAGTTGACCTTGCCAACGGGTGGTGCAAACAGCACGTAATACCGCCGCG
Source organism: Gemmatimonadaceae bacterium (assembly GCA_036376535.1). Taxonomy (GTDB): domain Bacteria; phylum Gemmatimonadota; class Gemmatimonadetes; order Gemmatimonadales; family Gemmatimonadaceae; genus JADGGM01. The sequence continues at coordinate 10,565 of DASVAC010000189.1, forward strand.
CAACCGGGCGCGACCGCGCGCTTGCCTGTTAAGAGAAACCGCTACACCGCCGCGTCGGCCGCGAAGTTAGGCACCCGCCAGGCCATGGCATACCGATTTTATCCATCGTCCTGAGTTGACATGCTTCGGCTTCGGGAAGGAATCTCTCGGTAGCCGATTTGCGGCAGTCGGCGAATTTCTCACGATGGACATCCAAGGTGACGTTGCCTCTGAATTCGCGTGAATTCGCATCCGTTCGCACGCGAAGCAAAGCGAATCGGTGCGAATCTCAGAATACGGTTGCAGCCAAGCGATTGAAAAGCATTGGGTTAGGCGGAGCCCAGGTGGCGGCATGCCGAGTGCCTAGGTGCCGCCTCAGTCCCGACGCCCAATGGAGGAGACGCCATGCCTGCCCGAGCACTGAACACCTTTGCGGCAACTGCCGTGCGCATGAATCCGAGATCCGAGTTGGCATCACACCACAAACAGAGAGGATGGCCGCTCGCGACTCTAAGTCGCTACGTCGCCCTGATTGTACTCTGCTTGATCTCGACTTCGCCCGTGGTCGTGGCGGCGCGCAGACCTGTAGGGGGGCGTGGTTTCGGAATAGTCGCGCGCGCAAATATCGATCGCGCACTCATGAGTTGCAGCGGTCCCACCGGCTCAATCGATCCGTGCAACTCCTCTGACACTGTTGCCGTGAGTACGACACATGGGGGCTTTTACGACGTAACAAACTCCTCAAGCATAACGGTCACAGCTGGCGTATCCTGCACCGTTGTTGCTCCGGTCGCATCCTGCTCCGTCTCCCCGAGCAGCCTGACGATTCCGGCGAATGGCGGAAAGAGTTTTCAGTTGTCCTTCACCGTTTCGGGCAGTGAAGGGACCGGCTCCGTCACTGTCAATTCCGTTGGCTTCAATGGCAACCTCACATCTACGATAACGGTGACGACTAAGAGGAATCCAATCGTTACCCCCAAGGGGCAACAAGTCGCGGGCCGACAGAATACTGCGTACACCCAGAAGTTTGCCATTCAAAACCCGAGTGCGACAAGCAGTACGTTCAGCCTAACTGCAGTATGCAGCAGCACTATCTCCTGCGGAACCCCAACTCCTGCAGCCCCGCTTACGGTCGCGGCCGGCGGCACAGATACTGTGACCGTCCCGTACACGACCGGATTTGTTGGACCGAGCGGGCAAGTCACGCTTCACGTCATTGGAGTGGGGAGTGATACTGGCTATGTCGTCAACACGTTTGCGTTCATGAATGTCAGCACATCCGCAACCAACAACGACGACCAGGATCTCTCGCTGTGCTCCGCCGGGTGTTTTGCCGCAGCATATTCGCAAAGTACGGTTCCGTACATATCGCTCAACTCGGCGCGAAACCTAACTGTCGCTTACCACGGAGATCGGATGGCAGTACGACCGTTTCTCGCCGTGGATGTCTCACTCCTCCCGGGGGCACCTTCGCTGAGCCAGTATCAGCTTCAGGCCAAAGTGAACTGGGGCGGAGGCTGGGCAAACGTGACATTCCTGAACGGCGATCAAGTGCTCCATTTTGCCGCGCCGGCCACTCCCACAAATTTTGTGCGCCTAGCCGGGCAATTCGATGCCACTACCCATCCAACCGGAGCATATCCGCTACAGTACATCGTAACCGCACAATACGGTTCGAACATCGAGACCTTCGTCGACAGCAGTCAGCACTTGCTTGTTGTCAACGACCGGTCGTCACCGGTAGCTAAAGGTTGGACTGTTGTTGGTGTTCAGCGCCTCTATGTTCAGTCAGATGGCGCGGCGTTGATTACCAGCGGTGGTGGCTCGGCAGCCTACTTCTCGCAGTGTGGTGGGTCCTGCTTCAATAGCCCTTCTGGAGATTTCTCGAAGCTCAGCGTTAGTGGATCTGGTGGCAGCACGGTGTACGCGCGCGCGTTTCCCGACTCCAGCTTCATTACGTTCAACAATGTTGGGGAGGAGACCTCTGCGACGAATCGCTTTGGTACTTCAGTCGCGTACTCGTACGATTCCATTGGTCGGCTTAGTCGGGTTTACGATCCGGTACGCAAGGACAACACGGGCTTGGCGCTTACGTATACTGCGCTGAAGTACGGTACAACGTTTGGCCTGGTCTCAATCCAGGAGCCTGGCGCCGATGGAACGCCCGCTAACGGAAGGAAGACAACGTTCACGGTGGCATCCGACTCGACGCTGACGGCCATAACCGACCCGGACGCTGTTGCCACCCAGTTTCGCTATGACACGCGCAAGAGACTGACCACGATTATTGATCGGCGGGGAGATACGACAGGCTACGTGTATCGAACCGACAGCTCCTGGAAGTTGCTTTCGCAAATGTCACCGAATGTCCCGACAGACATAGGCGGCGGAAGCACCTCACTTCAGCGACCGACAATCACAGTTGTGCCATGGCAGGTGGCGAGCGTGCCGAGTGGACCCACTGGAACTACGCCTGCGACGCCGATCCTAACGGATAGCGTCATGGCGACCGTTACAGATGAAGGTGGACGCAGCGCTCGCTTTACGGTCGATCATTGGGGCCAGCCACTTCGCATCACAATGCCACTTGGGACCAGCGCTTCCATACTGCGAAGTGGTCCATTTGCCGTGAAGATCACCAGTCCCGCCGGTGCCATTGACAGTGCAGCCTACAATGCGAGCGGCTTGCTAGTAGCAAGCATTCCGGCGGGGGTAGGGGCGACAACCATCACTTACGGGCCATACTCACTACCAGTGATGATCAACGGGCCTGGCCAGGCGACGCTCACATTTACGTATGGCCATCGCGGCTCAGATAGCCTTGTCGCTGTAGCAGGCACGTCCACACCAAGCAAATACTTTGTTGACGCCCTCGGGCGTGACACAGCAATCGTTGATCCGTTAGGTCACACGACGAAGTATCACTACGATGCGACGTTTGGCAATTTGGACTCTACGCTGGCTGAAGGCGGTCGTTGGACGAAGACCGTCTTTGATCATTTCGGTCGTGACTCGCTGCACCTTGCCAACCACCTGGCCGCCGACACAACGACGTATGATGCTCTGAATCGCATTCTAAGAGTTGCCAGACCGGGTACCGGGGCTTCGACAATGAGTTACGATGCCCTCTTTCTTACGCGCTTCAAAGACCCGAAGGGCAACGTATTTCGGCTGTCCTCAGACGCCCTCGGGCGAGTGAGCAAACGGTACGATCCAGCAGATACGATCAATCGGTTTCGAACGTACCGATATAGTCTGACCGGTTTGGTCACGAGCTGGACCAACGAACGTGCGCAAACGACCAACCTCGCCTACGACAGTCTTGATCGCGAGCTCTCGGAAACGGGCAGTAGCGTTGCGCCCGACAGCTTTAGCTTTAATCCAACAGGAACCGTTGCCGTGGGGTGGACGGCGGCTGAACGTGACTCGACGTTCATGAGTCCTAGTGGCTGGACGGATTCTGTGGTGTCACGTCTCGAACCTTCAAATAAGCGATTCCGACGCTACTATCATCACACGTTAGGCAACATGCAGCTCGACAGTACTAGGATTACCACAACAAGCGGCATCCAATTCGCCGATCGTTTTCAAAAGTGGGACGTTACGACTGGATTGCTCGATCAGATCAGCACCTCAGCACCGCAACAAAACTTCGCGCGTATGAGCTTTACGCCAGAGCTCTTGGACTCAACCGTTGAGTGGGGAGACACCGTCACAGAAACTCTGGCGCACACGTCACGCCACGAAGTGATGTCAACCACGTTCAATGTCGCAGCTCTGAACTTCGCCCTGTCGCGAACATACAGCTACGATGACTCGTTAGGCCACATTGCGCAGGTAAATCGCCCAAACCGCGGCGACGGAGATGTGCGCCGCTTCCTGTACAACGCCGCCGGCGAGCTTGCGGGTATTCAGGAAGATAGCCTGAGCAGCGCAACTAGTTGCGATAGCCCAACAGGAACGCAGTTGACTAACGACGGCTACTACTGCCAGACATTTGACAATTTCACACCGATCCACACGTGGGGGTTCGCGTACGACTCTGCCGAGAATCTACTCAACGCGACTGACTCGGTACACGGATCTAGCTCGATTGGCACGTACATTTCGGGCAATCGGCTAAGCCAGTGGGGAAACCTGAAGTACATCAGAGATCTCGATGGCAACGACAGCGCCAAAATCCTCGGAAGCGATACAACGAAATACTCCTGGACGGCGGATGGTCGCCTTAGCTCAGTGACGGTTGGCTCAGTGAAGCTCCTGTACGCGTACAATGCTTATGGTCAGTTGGCGCAGCGGTCACGCTCAGTCGGCGGGGGTACAGCGGTCTTGGAGCGGCAGTTCCTCTGGGATAAAGATCAGCTGTTCGCCGAACTCGACAGTAGTGGTACGAGGCGAATCGCAGAATATGCATACTGGCCGGGAGAAGATGTGCCTTATGCGATCATGACCGGTGCTGACTCAATCACGGCGACGCGATACTTCGCCGAGGACCAGTTGGGCAATGTTGTCGGCGTGTTCACAAGTGGCGCCGTGCCACAGTCGCTTTCATATCAAGCCTTTGGAGCTCTGGACTCTGCGGTGTCATCCCTAGGCACACTCGCCGACACAAATCGCCTGCGTTGGAAGGGTATGATGTACGAGGGAGATTCGACTCGCCTATACTACGTGCACAACCGGTGGTATGATCCGGTGACTGGGCGCTTCCTTAGTGAGGACCCGGTTGGACACGCAGGGGGCCTCAACTTATACGTTTTCGGAAACAACGACCCGATCAATGCGGCGGATCCGCTTGGCCTTTGCGAAAACGGCAGTCTGGAAATCCAGATCTTTATGGGCAATGCAGACGATGGCGATAACGGAGTCATGATTAGCTGCACTGGCGGAGGCGGTGGCATCAAGATCCACTTAGGACCGTGGGATCCGTTCGACCCAGCAATTCCGAACGAGTCAGGCCCTATTGATGACGGGTCACAAAATGCACCAAATCCTGCTGATGATCCACTTGCTCGCGCAAACGCGATAATTCAGGGCGTGGCAGCACGTACAAAGGGCTTCAACAACTTGATGAACTGCGGCATGGCCGCAGTGCAAGCTGGAGCCGGTCTCGTGTCGGATGTGAGCTTGGTAAACCAGGCAAAGGACCTGCTCGTCGAGGGCATCGGGTCGATAACCGCTCAGCGACTCGCCTACAACGCGCAGTTAGAAAACCTGACCGGG
>DASVAC010000190.1:0-49308 GCA_036376535.1 Gemmatimonadaceae bacterium
TCCGTGTCCGGCCTCGTCCGCGTTCACAGTCGTGAGGCTTTCAACATCGTCGGAGGCGGATTCGGGAGACGCAGCAGGTCTCACGCGTCCCGAGTCGCTCAACGGCCGCGCCCGAATCGCACGAAACTGAACCACTACTCCTGTCTTGTCCGGCTGTGTCTGGGCTGTGTCCGTCTGTATGTTGCGTGGTTCCTTAACCGAATTCTTCCATGCCAGCGCAGTTCATCTACGTCATGAAGGACCTGAAGCGGGTGGTGCCGCCCTCTCGGGTCATCCTCGATGGCATTTGGCTGTCGTTCTATCCCGGCGCGAAAATCGGTGTGTTAGGCGCGAACGGAGCGGGGAAGTCGTCGCTGCTCAAGATCATGGCTGGCGTCGATCACGACTACCAGGGCGAGGCGTGGCCGGCCGCCGGGACGCGCGTCGCGTATCTGCCGCAGGAGCCGCAGCTCGATCCGAACAAAGATGTGAAGGGAAACGTCGAGGAGGCGGTGCGCGAGACGCGCGAGCTGCTGCAGCGGTTCGACGCCATCGCCGCGAAGTTCGCCGAGCCGATGTCGGACGATGCGATGCAGAAGCTGTTGGACGAGCAGGCGCGCGTGCAGGAGCGCATCGACGCGACCGACGCGTGGAGCCTCGATCACAAAATCGAGATCGCGATGGATGCGTTGCGCTTGCCGCCGGCCGACGCCGATGTCTCGACGCTCTCGGGCGGCGAGCGGCGGCGCGTGGCGCTCTGTCGCATTCTCCTCGAGCAACCCGACTTGCTTCTGTTAGACGAGCCCACCAACCATCTCGACGCCGAGAGCGTCGCGTGGCTGGAGCGGCACCTGGCCGAATTTCCGGGGACGGTGGTCGCCGTGACGCACGACCGCTACTTCCTGGACAACGTCGCCAAGTGGATTTTGGAGCTGGACCGCGGCCGCGGCATTCCGTGGGAGGGCAACTATTCGTCGTGGCTCGATCAGAAGCGGACGCGTCTCGCGCAGGAAGAAAAGCAGGCGAGCGCGCGGCAGCGAACGCTCGAGCACGAGCTCGAGTGGGTGCGGATGGCGCCGCGCGCGCGGCAAGCGAAGAGCAAGGCGCGCATCACGCGCTTCGAGGAGCTCGCCGCGGGCGACGTGGGTGCGCGCGTGCTGCAGAGCGAGATCGTGATCCCGCCGCCGCCGCGGTTAGGCAACGACGTCGTGATCGCGAAGGATCTGCGCAAGGCGTTCGGCGAGACGCTCCTGTTCGACGGCCTGTCGTTCAGCCTGCCGCGCGGCGGCATCGTGGGTGTGATCGGGCCTAACGGAGCGGGCAAGACCACGTTGTTCCGGATGATCGTCGGCCAGGAACAGCCCGACGCCGGCTCCCTCGCCGTGGGCGACACGGTCAGCATCGCGTACGTCGATCAGGGCCGCACGCTCGACGGCGCGCGCACGGTGTACGAAGAAGTGAGCGAGGGCCGCGACACGATCGACATCGGGACGCGCGAGCTCAATGCGCGCGCGTATCTCTCGAGCTTCGGATTCCGCGGACCCGACCAACAGAAGCTCGTCAAGGATCTCTCCGGCGGCGAGCGAAACCGGTTGCACCTGTCCAAGCTGCTCAAGGCCGGCGGCAATCTGCTGCTGCTCGACGAACCCACCAACGACCTGGACGTGGACACGCTGCGCGCGCTCGAGGACGCGTTGGTCCAGTTCGCCGGCTGCGCGGTGGTGATCTCGCACGATCGTTGGTTCCTCGACCGCATCGCCACGCACATGCTCGCCTTCGAGGGGAACAGCGAGGTGGTGTGGCACGAGGGGAACTACCAGGAATACATCGAGGACCTGAAGCGGCGGAAGGGAGCCGACGCGGATCAGCCGCACCGGATCAAGTACCGGCGTCTGGTTCGTGCCTAACACGTTCGGCGACTGTGCCCGCGTTCGCAAGCACGTCCTCAGTCCATTCCGTCCGCACGCCGTCAGGTCGCCGTACTTGACTCGGCTCCATTAAGTTACCAAATTGGTAATCGCCGCGGCGGACGCGTTACATGCGGATCATTTCCAAGAAGCGGCTGCGAGAATTCTGGCTGGTCTACCCGGATGCTCGGCGATCGCTCAGCGACTGGCACGCGGTCGTGGAGAGCTGCGACTGGCGCTCGCGCGCCGATGCAAAGCGCACGTTTGGCAGCGCGAGCTTTGTCGGCGATGTCGTCGTGTTCAACATCGGCGGTAACAAGTATCGCCTGACGGTCAACGTGCGTTACCGGTATCGCACGGTGTACGTGAGACGGGTGATGACGCACTCGGAGTATGATGAAGCCGATCTATAGCGCAGCCTGGCAGCGGGCGTGACGCACACGTGAGGAAGAGAGGAGGCGTGATGAGAGAACGCATTCTGGATTTTCGGCGGCCGCATCTGCTGCGAAACGACCGCGAGTACGAAGCCGCCATCTCGAGCCTCGACACACTGCTCGATCGCGGGCGCCTGTCGCGCGAAGAGGAGGAGCGGCTCGAGTTCCTCACGCTGCTCGTCGACGCATACGAGTCGGAACACTACCCGATCGAGCATGCGAGCACTCCGGAAACGATCATTGACTTTCTGCTCGAGCAGAACGCGATGCGTCGCATGGATCTGGCCCCGCTCCTAGGTGGGGCGAGCCGGGTTTCCGATTTCTTCAACGGGAAGCGCGCGTTGTCGCTCGGGCAAATCCGCAAGTTGCGCGATCGGTTCAACATTTCGGCCGACGTGCTCGTTGAGCGCGCATCCGGCACGCCAGCGCGTCGCGTGAGCGAACCAGGGTCTCGTTACGCGGCGCGGGGCAGCACGGGACGCGGCGCCGGCAGACACGCGCGTCCTCGGCGGCGAGGGGCGAAGTGACGGAGCGATTCGCTGCTATTTCGCCCGCCCGCCGAAGTTGCCGTCGCCGCTCCGTGCGTTAGGCAGCGCGGCGTCGGGCGGCGCGATGACGGGCGCGGCCGGAGCCGCAGGCACGGCGCCGTCGAGAATCCCGCCACGCGCGACCAGTTGCGCCGCGAGTACCGTCTGGATCACGCTCGCGATGTTGTTGGTCGTCGTCTCCGGCGCACCGCCGCCCGATCCACCGGCGATCGTCACCATCTTGGCATCCGACAGCGCGTCGGCGATCACCGGCGCGATCTGCGGCAGCATCTCGATCTGGCGATAGCGGAAGTAGCTCTCGCCGCCCGCGGCAATCGCCTGGTTCACCTTCTGGATGCTCTCGGCCGTGGCCTCGGCGATGCGCCGAATGCGAATCGCTTCGGCGTCCGCGTTCGCCTCTGCTTCGATACGGACGCGCGCCGCGTCGGCCTTGGCTTGCGCGATTTGCGTTGCATCGAGCTCCGCCTCGCGTTGCACGCCCATCGCTTCCTGTCGCTTTGCCTCGGCTTGCGCGATCAACGCGGCGTTGCCGGCTTTGGTTTGCTCGAGCTCGCGCTGCTTGTCGGAGATCGCGCGCTCGGCGTCGAGCTGCGCTTCTTTGGCGCGTCGCGACTGATTCGCGGCGACGATCTCCGCGTTGGCCTGCGCTTCCGCGGCCGATTGGCGGCGGCGCGCTTCGGCGACCTCCGACTGGACGACCTTGATGTTCAGCGAATTGAAGATGAGTCCGAGGTCAGTGAGCTCGCGCGAGCAGGCTTTGCGGATGATGACCGCGAGCGGGTCGTCTTCATCTTCGATCACGCCGTCGGCGGAGGCGACGATCGCGACCGGTACCGGGTTAGGCTTGGTCAGGGCGGCGCCGCCGCCGGCGAGCAGCGCGCGCTGTGGCGGCGCGGCCTTGGCGGAGAAGAGCTGGTCGTGCGTCAGCAGGTTGATCGCGCGCCGTCCGGAGCTCGAGAGCAAGTCCGTGAGCGTACTGATCTGATCGGCTTCGGGCTTGGAGAAGAACCGGTTCGCGGCGGTCTTGATGAGCGCGTCCGTGTCGCCCACGCAAACGATCGCGCTGGCGAGCACACGCACCTTGATGGGGCGCGCCGTGCCGCTGTCGTCGATGTCCGCCGTCTGGTCCGTGATATCCAGGTCGACGTTGATGACTTTGCTCGAGATCGTCGTCCCGGTTGTCAGCAGCGGAATCTCTTTCGACTTGCCCGGTCCGCGATAGATGACCGTGCCACCGGCCAGCCAGCTCACGAGGCGGATGGTGCCCGCCTCAACATTGCGCAGAAAGCCGGCGACGATGAGCGGCATGCCGACGAACACGATGCCTAACACAACGGCAATGAGGACCCAACCCGACAGGATGCCCGACATGTTTCAGACTCCGTGAGATGAAAGAAGGGACCGACCGTGTCAGTGCAGCGAGACCGTGCAGCGATTGTGATCGGCGTCGACCGCGGCGATGCGGACGCGATCGCCGGCGCGGACCGTCGCTCCCGCGTCGCGCTCCGCCGGCAGCAGCGTGGCGAGGACTTGCACCACCTGGCCATCGAGCTCGATGGCGACGAGCCCTTGTCCGTGCGCGTCGAACGCCGTGACTGCGGTCGCGGGGTCGGTGACGCAGCTCTCGAGCGTGAGTGCGGGACGCGACGCGAAGCGCATCGTGGCGTTCCATACCGGGCGTACGATCGCGGCCTCGAAGATCAAACCTCCAGCGATCGCGGCGCCGGCGAGCAACCCCGAGCCCAGCGTGTTGCGGAGCAGGAGTCCCGTCGCGCCGGTGCCTAACAGGACGGTGAAGAGCACACGAGGCGACATGAGCGACCAGAGCAGGCGCGAGGCGAGGCTGCCACCGCTCGCGTGTCCTGTGCGCGCGGCGCTCTGGCTGCGCGCGGCGCCGTGCGTGTGGGTCGCGCCGTGCGCCGCGTGTCCGCTGCGCACCTGACCGTGGCCGCCGTGCCGCCCAACACCCGTGACCGACATGCCCACGAGTCCGAGGCCGCCTAACAGCAGACAGAAGGTGTAGGGATCCATCGCTACGGGACGGACGGCGGCGGGCGCCGGACGACGAGGTACTCCGCGCCGGCGCGTCGCAGCGGCGCGGGGATGCTACGGGCGAATGCGGGTTGCCTGGAGCAGCAAGGCCGCGAGCTCGCGGTTGGAGAGCGAGCGCCAATTCGCGGGGAACGGCGCCAGCTCGCGCGTTTCGGTGTCGTTATTGAAGAGGAGCACGACCCGGTTTTCGGGCAGCGGCAGAGAGCGGTACGCGACCGCCGACTCGAGGAAGTGTTCCTCGAACACTTGCCAGGCGAGGCCGGCGGAGTCGGTGACCACTCGCATCGCGCCAGCGATAGCGGGCGCATTGACGTTGACGGCGGGCGTTCCACGGGGTGTTTCGGGGAGGTCTAACTCTCCAGGACTCTCGGCGACGATCGGGTCGGGTTTGAATGCGTTGGCTTCAGTGAGAACGATGTCGCGCATTCCGGGCGCGATGTCGACGGGCAGGATCCACTTGTAGTCTCGTCCCGCGGTCGAAACCCAGTCCGACGTGACAAGTCGATACGGCCCGCGCGGAACGAACCGCGAGGTCGCGCCTGCGCCATCAGTAGTAAAACGTAAAGTGTCGTTGGTTTGAGAAATCAGGAAGACGCTGACGCTTTGAATTGGGTACGGCGGTGCGGCTGCGTCGCCGACGCTGATGTAGATCTTGGTGAAAATGCGTTTGTCTGGCCCAACGTTGCCGGATTTGCGCGACTGCGCGGACGATGTGCTCGCGGCGCCGATCAACAATACGGCGAGTGTAGAAAGCTGGACAAACCGAAGGCGCATGAGCCGTATCCGAGCGAACGCGAAACATGGTGAAAAGTGCTAACCGGGTGTGCGACGGAATTCTCGCAACCGCCGTGCACGGGCGCGCCGTTCCAGTTGACGTGCGAGTCGCACACGGATCGGCGGCATCGCGCAAACGCCGTAGTACCAACGGACTTCGTATGTCGGCGCTTCGAGTGCGGCGAGCGGGCCCAGCCATGGGCGGTGACGCGATCGGCCTGAACAAAAGTGTGGCGCGTCGTATAACAAGGTGTGGCACGATGGCCACTACAGATGGAGACAGTCGGGGCGATCGAGACACAACTTCGTCGCGCCGCGAGACGCCCGTTTCCCTACGAACCGCGCTCTGCAAGCCACGGGATTCGTCGCCTTCTAACCCTGCCACCAACATCAAGCAACTTCGCCGGTTACGGCCCCTTGCCGCGGCGGCGTCCCGACGAGCTCCGGGAATGCCTGGAACGACCTCGCCAAGCTGCTGAGCCGGTGGTTTTCTGCGTGCCGCTCTCGCCGGACCGATCGCGAGGGCGGGATGACCAACTTCTTGCAAAGTGGTTAGCTCGCCTTAACTCGCCGCGCCTCTCGGCCCGTCGGGTGAGGTGAGCAGTTCGGCCTCTCCGGTTGTCCCCTGTAGTCACATCGCAGGTCCACGCTCCACCACATCAGGAGGAAGTATGTCGCGCATCACCATGCTGGTCCGTCACTTCGTGAAGAACGACGAAGCGGCGACGATGGTCGAGTACGGAATCATGCTGGCGCTGATCGCCGCCATCTGCGTCGGCGTGATCACCGCGTTAGGCCAGAACGTGCTCGCCGGTTTCACGAACACGAACAACGCGCTTCCTGGTTGAGGATTGCGCGTGCGCGGACGAATGCGGTGCCTGTGGCAGGGACATCGCATTCGTCCCGCTCGTACTTGAATGCACATGATGTCAGTCGGAGCGGTGCGCGTCGTACTCATGGTGCTGTTCACGGGATTCCTGGCAGTGGGCGCCGGTTGGGATCTGTCGCGCCGTCGAATCCCGAACCAGCTCGTGATCGCACTGTTCGTCCTTGGCGTCGTGTTCGCGGCTGTCCCGTTAGGCATCAAGGGCGTTGTGACGATGGGCATCACCGGAGCGGTTACAGGGCTGGCGATCTGGTTGCCACTCTGGCTGATGGGGTTCATCGGGGCTGGTGACGTGAAGTTCTTTGTCGCTGCAGCAGTATGGCTGGGGCCGCGCGCCACGTTAGGCGCTGCAATCGTATCCGCAATTGCGGGCGGCATACTTGGATGCGCTTGGCTTGCGCTACGGGTGCATGAGAGAAGCGGCAGGAGCAGTACCGTGCCGTACGGTGTGGCGATGGCGGTTGGCCTTGCGGTGATGATTTGGCTGCCAACGGTAATGCGTTATCACGGAGTCGGGCAATGAGAGTGAAATCAACGTTTCGTTCCGAGCGCGGCGCAGCGATGGTCGAATTCGCGATCGTATTGCCGATCCTGCTCCTGCTCGTGTTCGGCATCATCGACTTCGGCCGAGCACTGTACACGCTGAATAACCTGACGGCGGCCGTTCGCGAAGGGGCGAGGCTCGCGTCGACGCAGATCAGTCCCGATCCGACGACGGGTGGCTCGATGTCGGCCGTTAGCACCGCCGTAAAAAACTACGTCGTCGCGTTCGGCGGCAACTCGGGTCCGCCGACCATCAGCGAGACCTTCAGCGGCGCCCCGCCGAACATGCAATCCGTCACGGTGCAGATCGTGAACTATCCATTCACGCCCATCACACCGCTGGCGGCCCTGGCCGGACTCGGAACGATTCAGATGTCACCCTCGGCGACGTTTCGTTGGGAAGGCGCGCCGTAGACAATGGTTGGGCGGCGGAATCCGTGGGTTCACTTCACTCTAGAGATTGGGCGGTCACATGGCGGAGCGACGTTACACCACAATCATGCTCGCAGCGGTCCTAACGGCCCTTGTCGCGACGTTCGGTGTCTACCGGTACCTGCAGCAGGCGAAGGCAGCGACCCAGGTCGCCATGCAGCCGGTCGTTGTGGCGGCGCGCGACGTGGCCGAGGGTGAGAAACTCGAGCGCCTCGCGCTGTCGGTCGCCGAATGGCCTGCGGGGACCGCGCCCGAAAGTGCGTTCACGAGCGTCGACTCCGCGGTTGGACGGGTCGTTCGAATTCCGGTCTTCAAGGGTGAGGCAATCGTTCCCGGCCGCTTGGCGCCCGCCGGCACCGGCCCCGGTCTCGAAGTGAAGATCACTCCAGGCATGCGCGCGATGGCGGTCAAGATCAACGACGTGGCAGGGCTGAGCGGATTGATTCAGCCTAACAGCCGGGTCGACGTGCTGGTGACGCTCAAGGAAAACCAGCAGATGAGCACCAAGGATGAAGCGAAGCTTTTCATGAACAATATGCGCGTCCTCTCCGTGGGCACGCAGATCGAACGTGGCGATGATGGGAAGCCGATCCAGGCGACGACCGCCACGCTCGAGGTGACGCCCCCGCAGGCGGAACAGCTCGCGGTCGCCATGAATCAGGGCACCATTCAACTCGTGCTCCGCGGCTATGGCGATCCCGACTCCGTCAAGACGCCTGGAGCGACTGCCGCCGATGTACTGGCGCAGCTTCGGACCGCCGGTTCGACGCGCGTTGTAGATCCGCCGGCTGCCCCGGTCCGTCATTCGCGGGCGTATTCGCGTCCGCCGGCGCCCGCACCGACGCCGGTGCGTGCCGTCGCCGACCCGGTCGCGAAACCGGACTCCGTCGTCGTGCGCGTGTACCGCGGCGACAAGCTGTCGCAACAGAAGTTCGAGCAAAAGGACACAACCACGCAGCCGTAGCCCGGCGCGCAGTTCGACATGGCACGTCAACTCGAACGGAGGATGGGATTTTGAGCTGGCAGAGGAAGATGTCACGCGATGCCGCGTTGAGCGCACTATGCTGTGCGAGTTTGTTAGGCGCGCCCGTGTACGCCCAACAACAACTGGCCAGTATGTCCGACACGGCGATTATGAATGTCGATCTGCCGGTCGGTCGATCGTACCCCATCACGACGTCGTCGAATATCACACAGGCCTCGGTCGCGAATCCGGACGTTGCGGACGTTGTCGTGATCGGGAGCCGGGATGTGGTCATCAATGGCCATGGGCCCGGGGTGACCGACGTCATCCTGTGGCAGACCGATGCGCCGCTTCGGCACTACCGAATCAACGTGCACTCGGCGGCCGATGAGCAGCAGGTGGTACTCGCCGTGAAATTCGCCGAGGTGCGGCGCGATTTACTGCGCTCGCTCGGATTGTCGGGACTCTATCGCGACGCGCACACACGAGTCGGCACCGGTACGTTCAGGACGGACAACGTGTTCGACCAGGCCACGGGCAAGATTCTGTTGCCCGCGACGACCGGCTTTGGAACGGTGCTCAGCGACTTCGGCACAAGTAAGCTGTTAGGCCTTCTCGAGGCAGACGAGCAAACCGGCGACTCGCGCATTTTGGCTGAGCCGACCGTCATGGCATCGAATAAGGATTCCGCATCCTTCCTCGCCGGCGGCGAGATCCCGATCCCCGTGGCACAGAACACTGGTGTTGGCGGTGTGCCCACTGTCACGATCTTGTGGAAGGAGTTCGGCATTCGACTCAACTTCGCTCCGGAAATCGTGAGCGACAGTCTTATCAAGCTGCACATCCGTCCTGAAGTCTCGAGCCTCGACTTCACGAACGCAATCGAGATTTCTGGGTTCAAGATCCCGGCTTTGCGCACTCGCCATGTCGAGAGCACGGTCATGGTACGGCGCGATCAGAGCCTGATCATCTCGGGCCTCATGGACGACGAGCGCCAAGTCACGAAGGACGGAATTCCGTTCCTCAAGGACATTCCTATTCTCGGCTCGTTGTTCTCGAGCTCAAGCTGGCAGCGCAATCAGACTGAATTGCTGGTGATCGTGACACCGGTGGTCGTGGATCCAATGCACGCGCGACCCCAAGACGTCCTGCATTTCGTGCCGGACACCACGCTTCCGGCGCGGAAGGCGTTGGCGCCGCGTTTACCGGCGCCGCCCAAGCCGTAAGAGGACGACGTACATGTCACGTAAAGCATTGATCGTGTCCGGCGCGGCTGGACCTCAGGACGTTGCGAATGGCGTGCTGCAACGGTTCGGTTTCGCTCCAGCGGAATCGTCGTTGAGCCTCGCGGATGCGACGACGCGGTTGCGCGCTGAGTCGTTCGACTTGGTTGTGATTCCATTACACGGGATCGGCGCCATGGACCTCACGACGCTCGAGCGCGAGACGCGTCGGCGCGGCGCCGCGGTGATCGGCACGGCGGCGCAGTCCGATCCGGAACTGATTCTGCGCGCGATGCGGTCGGGCATCAACGAATTTCTGGTGTACCCACCCGATCCCAAGGATCTGGCGTCGGCGCTGGACCGGCTGATGCGGCGCGCCCACGCCGAGTCGAAGGCCGGTAGTGCGATTGCGGTCTACAGCGCGAAGGGCGGTGTCGGCACCACGAGCGTCGCCGTGAACCTATCGTTTGCGCTCGCCAAGGCGCATCCCGAGGCGCATGTCGCGCTGGTCGATCTGGTTCCAGGCGGGGGCGACCTCCGCGTCATGCTCGACCTGAAGCCGACCTACGACATCAGCAGCGTGTTAGGCAAGCTTGACAAATTGGATGCGGAACTCCTGCGGTCGCTCCTGACGCCGGCGTCCGGTAGTGGCGGCGTGTGGGTGTTGCCATCGTCGGAAGACCCGGAGAGCGTCGAGATGATGGATGCAACGGCCATCTCGACGCTGCTCGACCAACTGCGGCAGCACCACGCGTTCACGGTGATCGATTGCGAGCACGCAATGAGCGATCGGACCCTGGCCGCGCTCGATACCGCCGACCGCGTCGTGCTCGTCACGCAGCTCAACGTGCCCGCACTACGAAGCACGCAACGCACCTTGGCCTTGTTCCAGCGGTTGGGTTACGCCGACGAGAAGGTGCACGTGATCGTGAACCGGCATCAGTCCTCGGACATCGTTTCGGTGTCCGATGCCACCGCCGTCTTGGGCCGCGACATTTTCCACCGGCTGCCTAACGATTACAAGACGTCCTCAGCCGCGCTCATGAAGGGTGTCGCGGTGGCGGAGCTCGATGCGACCTCCCATCTCGCGTACGCATATGATGGATTGGCGAGCCGCGTCAATGGTGGACCGACAGACAAGACCCATGGAGCGCGGCGTGGATCACGGTTAGGCAAACTCTTTGGCCGCGGGAGCAAATGATGGCGCCGTCATTACGCGACAGGCTTCTCGGGCGCTCGACGCCCGGCATAACCTCGATCCGCCAAACCGCGACAGATCGTGCCAACGGCTCCGCTCCCGAGTTGGAGATGTCGCCGGATGGTCCGTCGTCCGGAATGTTCACGCAGACCAGGCAAGAGTCGCCCGCGTTCAGCGCGGTCGACCAACTGAAGCTCGAGCTGCACCGGCGTCTCATCGAGCGATTGGATCTCGCCGCGCTGGAGCGGATCACCGACGAGAGCGTGGTCGTTCTCCAGATCAGGCAGGCCATCGCCGAGTTGCTGCGAGGGGAGGCAACGCCGCTGAGTCAGGCTGAGCGCGAAGAAGTGGTCGACCAGATCGTGTACGAGGTCATCGGCCTTGGGCCGATCGAGCCGCTGTTCCGCGACCGGGCGGTGACGGACATCCTGGTGAACGGGCCGAAGGAGATCTACGTCGAGAAAGCGGGGCGGCTGTCGCGCGCGCTGACATCGTTCCGCGACGACACGCACTTGCTGGCGATCATCGATCGCATCGTGAGCCGCGTTGGGCGACGTGTCGATGAATCGTCGCCGATGGTAGATGCGCGTTTGCCCGATGGTTCACGCGTGAACGCGATCATTCCGCCGTTAGCACTCGATGGTCCGGTGCTCTCGATACGGCGATTTGGTGCCGAGATCACGGTACAGAAGCTCGTCGAATACGGCGCGCTCACCGAGGACATGGTGAACCTGCTTGCCGGCTGCGTGCGGGCGCGGCTCAACATCTTGATCTCCGGTGGCACCGGCGCCGGAAAGACGACGCTGCTCAACGCCCTCAGCTCATTCATCCCGAGCAGCGAGCGGGTGATCACGATCGAAGATGCGGCCGAGCTGCGCTTGCAACAGGAGCACGTCGTTCGGCTGGAGACGCGTCCTCCCAACTCGGAAGGGCGGGGTGAAGTGGTCGCGCGCGATCTGGTGAAGAACGCGTTGCGCATGCGGCCGGACCGGATCATCGTCGGCGAGGTACGATCGGCCGAGGCGCTGGACATGATGCAGGCGATGAACACGGGACACGAAGGATCGTTGACCACGGTTCACGCGAACACGCCGCGCGATGCTCTCGCGCGTCTCGAGACGATGATCTTGTTCGCGGGCACGAATTTGCCTAACCGGGCGATGCGCGAACAGATCTCGTCGGCGTTGGACGTCGTCATCCAGGTATCGCGTCTCACGGATGGTACGCGACGGGTGACGAGCGTGACCGAAGTGACGAGTATGGAAGGGGAGATCATCACAATGCAGGAGATCTACCGGTTCCGTCGGCGCGGCATTTCCCAAGAAGGCAAGGTCGTCGGTCAGTTCGAAGCGACCGGTGTTCGGCCGCAGTTCATCGAGCGATTGCAGATCGCCGGCGTCGATTTACCACCGCATCTGTTCGCGGAGCATTGATTCCATGATCGCCCTCGTACTCTTGGCCGTGTTCGCGGGCACAGTGCTGCTCGTGATGGCAGCCTATACGGTGATAAACCGCCGCCGTCTCGCCGCGGGGGATACCTTGCGCGCGCGGCTCGCTCCGACGATGGCTGAAGGTCCGAGCGGGGCGACGATTCTGAAGGATCAGCGGGCCAGCGACATCGCCGCGCTCGACAAATTTCTTCAAGGGAAAGGGTTGACGTCTGCGATCGCCGCACAGATCGAGCGGGCGGGATCCAAGCTTTCCGTCGGCGAGTTCGTCTTGCTTTCGCTGTTGTGCGGCGTCTTGGGGCTGCTCTTGGGGCGGCGCATCGGCGGCGTGATCGTACCGTTTGTGACGATTCTCGCCGGCGCGATTCCGTATGTGAATCTCAAGCGCCAGCAGTCGGCACGCTTGAAGAAGTTCGAGAGCCAGCTGCCCGAGGCGATCGACATGCTGGTAAACGCCATGAAATCGGGCTACTCACTGCAGGCGGCAATCAAGTTCGCTGGCGACGAGATGCCTGAACCACTCGGCCCCGAGTTCACGCGCGTGTACGACGAGCAGAGGCTCGGGATGGAAATGCGGAATGCGCTGCTGAACATGCAGGCGCGCGTCGACACGGTGGATTGCAAGATGTTCGTGACCGCGCTGCTGCTACAGCGCGAGACCGGCGGCAACCTGGCGGAAGTACTCAGCACGCTGGCGACTCTGATGCGCGAGCGGGTTGGGATACGGGCGCAGATCGATACGCTCACCGCCGAACCGCGGCTGTCAGCCGTAATCTTGTCGTTGCTTCCGGTTGCTCTGTTCTTCGGCATGGCACTTCTCAATCGCGATTTTCTTTCCCCGTTGTGGTTGACGCCGACAGGTCGCCTGCTGCTGCTGTACGGTGGAATTTCGGTCATTCTCGGCTTCCTCGTTCTTCGTCGCCTCGGGCAGATCGACATTTAGGAGATTCGTGATGGCTCTCTCTATCCCATTGCCGGTCATCGGTCTCATCGTGCTGATTGCGGCTGCTGTCGCGACCGCCATCTATGCCACGATGCGCAATCGCGAGCGTGAGGCGATTCTGGAGCGGGCAGGCGCATCGTCGAGTCGAGGACCGAGCCTCCTGCGGACGTCGACCGTGTCGTTAGGCAGCCGCCTCACGAAGTTTCTCATGGACCGTGCGCCGCAGGCGTGGCGCTCGAGGCATGACGGCCCGGACAAACTGGTACATGCGGGATTTGATCAGCCGTCCGCTCCGGTGATTTTCGCGTTCGCACGGCTCGCTGGCGCGGTTGGGTTGCCGCTCATCGCCTTCTTCGCCGCTCCTCGCCGGCACGCACTGTTATTCGTATTGCTCGTTGTCATTGCGTTGGTCATCGGACTACTGCTGCCCCAGGCGGTGGTCGACCGCCGCGCGGCGATTCGCCAGGAGCGTTTACGGAGGGCTATCCCTGACTCACTCGACCTCCTGGTCGTGTGCGTCGAGGCCGGCGTTAGCCTCGATGCAGCCATCGTTCGGGTCGCGAAGGAAATGGCAATCGTGCACAGCGACCTGGCCAATGAGCTGCTGATCGTTCATCGCAGAGTGAACGCCGGGGTGCCGCGCGAGCAGGCGTTGCACGGCCTGTGGGAGCGAACGGGCGTCGAAGATCTCCGCGGTCTCTCAGCCAACATGATTCAGAGCGAGCGGTGGGGGACGTCGATTGCAGCCGTGCTTCGCGTGTACGCCGAATCGCTGCGGCGCAAACGGAAGCAGCTTGCGGAAAAGCGCGCGGCAACCGCGCCGCTGAAAATGACCTTTCCGCTCGCGTTGTTCATTTTCCCGGCGATTTTCATCGTGTTGCTGGGCCCTGCGATGCTGAAGGTCGGAGCGATGTTCAACACGGTCCTGCATCACTAGACAGATGGATCACTGCGGCGTTGTTCGGCAACCGGATACGGCGGCCGATACTCGCCGGAACGCGGAGGCGCACGATGATGCAGTTGCGCGTTAGGCGAGGAGCGACGCTGGTTCTCGTGGCGGCCCTACTGGTCGTCATTTTCGGCATGGCGGGCGTCGCCATCGACATGTCGCGGCTCTATGTGATTCGTGCACAGCTGCAGACCACAGCGGACGCCTCGGCGGTTGCCGGGATTGTCGAGGTCAAGGACAAGCGTCCCACGAATGCTCCGACGGCGGCCCTCCAATATGTGCCGCCTAACACCGTGGAGCGTCAAGTTGCGACCGTACCGGCGGGAAATGTCGAAGGCGGAACCTGGGATTTCGCCACCAATACGTTTACGCCCCTCGCATCGTGGACCGATCCGGCACTGAATTCGGTGCGAGTGACGGCAAACTATCAAGCGACATATACCTTGGCCAGCATCTTCGGTTCGCCGGGCAGGCTCGTCCAGGCGCGCGCCGTGGCTGCGTTAGGCTTCGTCGGTACAAGTGATTGCCTGCGGCCGTGGGCCGTGAGTTACCAGACGATTCTCAACTCGCTGTATCCGCCCGCCGGGAGCAAGGATCCGAGCTACAACCTCACCGCCCAGGACATCCAGACGCTCACCGCGATGTCGTACCCGGCGGATTCCATCACGCTCCTGCAAGGAACGTCGAACCAGCTTACTCCGGGCAACATTGCTCAAGTTGTTGTGAACAATCCATGGAACGGCAACAACTCGTATACCAACGCCATCAACGGGTGCGCCAACCTGCCAATCGGTCCTGGGACTTGGCTGAATGGTGACCCGGGCGCAGGCGGCGGACAGACAGCCAACGCCCTGCGCCAGTTCTGCCAGAATAACGGCGGTATTCAAGGCGGCGGTCAACACTACACCTGCCTTGGGCAGCCGAAGATCAAGCTCGCCATGTGGGACGAGTCGAACGGCGCGCCAGGGAGCAACCTGATGTTGCGCGTGAAATACGTTGGTGTCTTCGCCATCGTGGGATTCAAGGGAGGGTCAGGTCCCGACCAGATTGCCGGATACTTCAGCTCGATGGCATCGACCGGCGGGTTCAGCGCGAATCCGACGCCCGTCACGGGCTCGATCGCGCTCGTTCAGTAAGGCATGACCAACACAGAGAATCTCGGGATGCGCGCGAAAAGAGCGACAGGTCCGAACGTTAGGCGCGTGCGGTCGTGGTCGGACTGGACCGGGTGCGCGTTCTTCGCCGCGTTCGCGCTCACCTTGCCGCTGACGTCGGGCAAGGCTGGGCTGATGCTGCTGCCGCCCATGATCTACGAGCTCGTGGTCGCCGTCACGTTTCTCATCCGTGGCCGTGCACGGCGCTCGCTGCGCGGTGTCGGCCCGCGGGCAGCGGCATACGGCGCGACCTTTCTGCTCCCCGTGTTCCTCTGGACGGCACAGCGTTGGGCCCCAAATCTGGTGGCGATGTCCGTGGTGCCGTCATTCAGATGGATGGGCGCGACCATATGGTTGTTCGGCTCCGTACTCGCGTTCTGGCCGATATGGTACCTCCGCCATTCGTTCAGCATCGAGCCGGCTGCGCGCGCCCTGGCCACCGACGGGCCGTACCGACTGGCGCGTCACCCGATCTACGCGACGCAGATTCTGATGTATCTCGGCATTTTCCTTCTCCACGCGACGCTTGCGTTCGCGTTGGCCATGATTGCGTGGTTCGTGGCGCTCAACGTGCGCGTGGGCTACGAGGAGCGCGTACTTGCCGCCGAGTTTCGCGAATATGAAGGCTACCGTTCGCGGGTGGGCGCCTTCTGGCCAAGGCTCCCGGCGCGGCAGGCAGCACACACGGGTTAGCATCCGTTAGGCGTGGGCGTCGCGCTCCATAGCGTCGCTCGGCCGCCGTCTGGAGTACTACCATGCACGACGACGCCCCTCCTTCTCCCGAATCCGGCCCGGCCGTGGCCGCGACAGCTGCCTCGGCGCCGCGGAACGCGAGTGCTGAGGAAGACCGCGAGCGCGTCCAGGCGGCCGTCGGCGATGCGTATCGTGTGGGGCGTCGCGTTGGTCACGGGCAGTGCAGCGCCGTCTTCCGCGCCGTTCGCAGTGGCAAACACACCGAGCTCGCGCTCAAGCTGCTCGACATCGACGGGGCTGCCCACCCCGATCTCGTCCAGCATCTCGTGGAGCTTACCCGCCGCGTGATGGCGCTCATCTGGGAGACGCCGGTGGTGCCGGTCACGCTCGAGCAGTACGGGTCGGCGGTGCTGCTCGTGATGCCGCTCATCGAGACGGGCAGTGTGGCGACCCTGCTCGACGCGAACGAACCGGTTCCAGTCGAGCGGGTGCTCGAGATCGTGTCGCAGACAGCCGCGGCGCTCGACACGCTTCAGGACCGCGGCCTGAGCCACCGCGGCCTGACGCCAGAGAACATTCTGCTCGGGCGCGATGACCAAGTCAGCCTAACGGACGTAGGCGTTACCGACCTCATCCTGGGTGAGAGCGGCGCGCACGGCGCGCGCCTCTCGAAGGCGCGGGCGTACGCTGCACCGGAGCAGCGACGCGGCAAACACGTGGACGGACGTGCCGACCAATACTCACTTGCCGTGATCGCCTACGAGATGCTTGTCGGCCGGCGACGCGTCGGGGTCGAATCCGTCGAGGGCATCGACATGGTCGCGCCCATCGAGGTACTCGCCGATTCGCCGCTCCGGAAGGACCTGCCACTCTACGCCAACCTCGCGCTGCGCCGCGCGCTGAGCGCCAGTCCAGGCAACCGCTTTCCCGGCTCGACGGCGTTTGCCGCCGCGTTGTCCGGCGAAACAATGGATGCAGCCACCGGACTACCGACGAAACGCGCGGATCTGAGTCTCGCGCGCCGGCGGGGTATCGCGATGGGGGTCGGAGCGCTCGTCGCCGTGCTTGCGGGGATCACGCTCATCGATCCGCGGCTGCACGCTGCGGCGCGCGACGCCTGGAATGGATTCGCCAAGCGTGTTGATCTCCCATCGGCGCGAGTCGAGTTGGGCGCAACGCCGGCGGGCGTAGCGCCATCGACGCCGGCGCCGTCACCGCCTAACCGGGCGGGCGACAATCAGCCGACTTCGGGTCCAGCCCCTGGAGCGACGAGCACGCCGGCACGGGCCGGCGTGCGCCAGGTCGCGGCGACGAGCGCGCCGACGGCGTCGATACCACCTGCTTCGCCCACCCGTAGCGTCGTGCGGGTCAACCCGTCCTCCATCACCGCTGCGGCCCCCGACACCATGCACGGCACAGGCGGCATCGTGTCGAACAGTAAGACCGCGCTCCACGGCGCGAGCTCCTGGCTGGGCCGCATGTTCGCCAAAGTGTTTCCTACGAGCGCCCAGGCCGGGTCCTACGTGCGTGTCACCACCGACAAGGGAACGGCGCTGGTCGCTATTGATGGCATCCCGCGCGGCACTGCGCCGCTCGTCGCCTCGGTGGGCGCAGGACACCACACGGTGTCGATCCTTGGATCCGGGTCCTACGACGCTTCGACGTTAGGCGTGACGGCGACACCGGGCGACACCGTCACAGTCGCCTTCCACGCCACCTCGAAGCGTTAGCCTAACGCTATTACGGCGGCAGGATCACCGCGGTCACCGGCGGCCACTGGCGCGCGGACCGCAGGGATGTGAACCCGAAACACACGCGACATGATCGCGCTAGTTCGGTGCGCGGCCGAGGCGAGCTCGGCCGCGCCGCCGTGATTGCGACCGGCGCGAATCCTACCGCGGCGTCGCGACCTGCTGCGGAATCCCGCGGAACGCTGCCTGGAGGGTGTTGCCTAACGCGCCGTAGAGATTCGAGCCCCAGCAGTACGCGTCGCCCGAAAGCGTGATGCCGCAAACGTGGCTGCTCCCTGCGCTCAAGCGCGCGAATGTGTGTCCACCGGCTACCGCGATGGGAGCGGCCTGGACCCCACCGTTGCCGCTGAACGGTCCGATGCCCAACGTCAAATTGGAATTGTCGCCCCAGCAGTAGGCGACGCCCGCTTGCGTAAGCGCGCACGTGAAGCGACTTCCGCTCGTGATCTGTGAAAATGTGAGGCCACCGGCAACGGGCACGGGCGTCGCGCCCCCGACCCCGGTCGAGGCGGTGCCTAGTTGTCCGAAATCGTTGGCGCCCCAGCAATACGCCGCTCCCGTCGTCGCGAGGGCGCACGAGTGATCGGCACCGGCACTAACGGAGGCGAATTGCACGCCGGCAGGCGCATTCACTAAGAGCGGCGCCGTGCTGCAGACCAATCCGCCCGCGCACGATTCCGTCGCGGCCGTGCTGCCGAGTTGGCCGCGCGAGTTGAGGCCCCAGCAGTACGTGGCACCAGTCGTGGTGACGCCGCAGGAATGCGCGGAATCTGCGGAGATCACGGCAAATGACACCGAGCTGCCTGCCACCGGGTCGACCACAACCGGAATCGGTGTTGTGGAATTGATCTGACGTTTGTCGCCAAGTTCCCCAAACAAATCCTGCCCCCAGCAATAGGCCGTGCCGTCCGTTGCCAAGGCGCACGCGTGGAACCCACCGACCGTCACAGTGGTGAACCGCAGGGCACTGGTCACCAACAGCGGCGCCGCACCGCTGCCGGTCTCTCCGTTGCCGAGCTGGCCCTGTCTGTTTGAGCCCCAGCAATACGCGCGGCCGTCGGACGTGACACCACAGGCAGAGGAATCGCCAGCGCTGATGTCAGTGAACGAAAGATCAGGACCGAAACGCTCGGGGTCGAGCGAGCACGGCCTGTCTGCGGGAATTGGGTCTGTGCTCTCGAAGCATGACGAATCTGCGACTGCCCCGAGCTGCCCGCTTTGGTCCAATCCCCAGCAGTAGCCGCGGCCGAGCGAGATGATGCCGCACGAGAACTTGAGCCCCGCAGCTATGCCTGCCGAAGCCTGCGTCGTCGTGGCGAGAAATATTCTCGGAAGCACGACGATTTGTGCCGATGCCGTCGCTCCCTGGCCGGTCGCCGAGATACTCACATTACCGGCAGACGCTGTACGCACCATCGCGGTGGAGTCCCCGGTCGGTGCGACAGTCGCGGTCTGCGTTGCACTGCTAGACCATGAGAACACAACGCCCGACAACGGTGACCCGCTTGCGTTCAGCGCCAACGCACTTGCGAGTAGACTGTCGCCCGCCACCAGTGAATCAAGCGCTGGCGTGACGACAACGTTGGCGACGTCCGAGACCACCGTCACTTTGACCTTCGAGGTCTTATCGCAGCTCGAGACACTCACCGTGGTCGTGCCGACGCCTCGGGCTCGCACCAGGCCGGAGGCCGTGACACTGGCCACTGCCGTGTCAGCCGACCCGAACTTGAACGACACATCTGTGCGTGGCGCGCCGAAGCGGTTCAACGCTGTGTCTGCGATCTGGACGGAGTCGCTCTGCCGTGGCGGTGAGCGAAAAAACAATACCGCGCTCGAGGGCGAGACAAAAATGCTCGAAACGGGATTGGAGACGTCGCAAATGCCGCCTACGCCGGTGGCGGTGTCTCCGCTACACGCAATGGCGGCGCTCAAGCCTGCGAGGCCGAGCACCAGGAGTGACCGCCTTGCCACGTGATTCCCTCCGATGGGATGGACGTCGTTGTCCGAACGCTGTGGGCACGGTCATGGCAGACCGCACCGTTGGGCAGTCCTCACATAGCATTCACCGGGCCAATGACTAACGTCATGATCACCCTTCGAGGCCTGTTAGCACGCGGTCAACGGCCTCGTTTCTTCGATTTTCCCTAGTGTGAAGGTTGCGTGTTGCAAGCCCTCCCTCCTCTGTGTTGGGCACTTGCTACATGTGGTCCTTGTCTCGATGAAAAGCGGCGAGTGCTGATATCAGCACTCGCCGCCCACAGACGCTTGCCCCCTGTGAACCCGCCCGGCCTCAGGTTCCTAAGTTCACCGCCGTCACGGTGAATGTGCTCGTGGCGGTCTGACCCGACACGATGGTCACGTTCGCCGGCACTGTCGGATTCGTCGTGAACGTCACGCCCGACGGCGCGGTGAAATTGAGCGAGTAGTCGCCCGGCGGCAGGAACGGAAAAGCCGCCGTGAACGTGCCGTTCCCCGAATCCGTCAGGGCAACCTGATGCGTCGAATTGTCGCTCGCCGTGACGACCGCGCTGAAATCGCCCAGCGTCAAGGGAGAGCCATTCACCGTCGGCATGGTCACCGACGGATCGAGTGTGACCGACACGGTCAGGCCGCCCGTGGTCTCGAAGTCCGAAGCGGTGACAACCGGGTGCATCACCCACTGGCCCGACTGGCCGGCTGCATGACCGAAGCTCTGAGCAACGTTGAAATCGACGAGCACGATCTTCTCGCCGTGCGTCAGTGTCGCATCGCCGCCAGGCAGATTCACCTTGAGACCGCTCTGCCCAAAACTCGGCATCTGCAACGAGCCAGTCACGTGCGCGCCGGAGGGAAGGCCGGCGTAATCGGCCGACGAGGCATAGATGCTCGATGTCCCGTCGCCGTTGTCGATCTCGATGTAACCGCCCGTGATCACGAAGCGCAGCTGCGCATAGGTGCCGGGCGGGACAACGGCCTGCGACACGAGTTGGGCGGTACTGCCGGCGAGCTTCGTGAGGTCGGTGGTCACCGGCGTATTCATCAGCACCGTGCTGCCATGGCTGCCCTGCAAATCGATTTCGGAAATGGTGACGACAGCGGCCGTCACATCACCTGGTGCGTCGGTGAGGCGAACAGAGAGGCGCGGCGCGCCGCCCGACGCGGTAGGGCCGCCGCAGGAAACAATCGTGCCTAACGCAAGAAAGGCGAACGCGCAAACTGCCCAACGAGCGGTGCGGTTCTGACGATCGAATGACATGGTGACCTCAAGGTTTAACAGAGTGCGGAGGCGCCGGCGGCTTCCCAGGCGGAGTGCCGCGCCCTTTGCCCTTGCCGTGTCCATTTGCCGGCACGGTCGCGGGCGGTCCGTTGCCGATCCCCGTTCCGTTCGCGTTCGCCGGATGATCGCCGTCCTCGTGCTTCACTTGCCCCGGCGCAGTGCCGGCGTCGGCCGAGTTGCCCATGGCATGCGCGGGCAGCGACTCGAGATCGGCGTCGCTCGCTCCGGCCGCGATGCGCTGCTGCACGCGTGCGAGCGCATCCGACGACGCGATGCCGTGCGATGTCAGGCTGCCTAACACATACAACGGAACACTGAGCGAGCGGCCCGACGGCGCGCTCTTCGCGATGGCGCTCACGTCGGCACCGTCAACCCCTTCGCGCATCGCTTCTGCGCCGGCCTCGACCTCGTCCGCCGCCGGCGGCGCCCCGCGGCCCGCCTCCAACAATGACTTCGCCTGGGCCTGGCGTTGGGCCTGCTCGGCGACCGATCGCGCAATGTCCGCCGGCGCGATGCCGCGCGCGCTGAACTTGAGCGCACGCTGCGTAAGAGCGTCCGCGGCGAGACCGTTCGCGCGCGCGTCCTCGATCGTCGCGAGCACGCGCGCCGCGATGTCGGCCGGCAGGGTTTGACGGAGCCTAACGGTCGGATCGACCGGTGCCGCCGGCGTCTGCGCGCCGAGCGCCGACCCGAACGTCATGCCTAACAATGCAATGAGGCATGCCCAACGATGGAGTGTCATGGTTCGATCCTCGACCGGTTCCCGTCGGCGTCAGTGCCGAGCGGTCCAAGCCGGCTTCGCGATGTCCTTCTGCGAGTGTGACTCTGTGGAACGCGTGCGAAGTCACCATCATTGCCGCGTCTTAACGCGCGCGGACGAGCGGTCACCGCACGTCCCATATTCCCGCAGTCACGCCGAACTCGTCCGTCACACTGACGAAGCCCGGCGGAACGATCCATTTCTTACCATCCACTCGCACGCTGATCTGATGGATACCCGGAGCCACGGTGAAGGTACCTGTCCACCAGCCGTCCTTCTCCCGAGACAAGGCCACCGGGGTCCAATCCGTAACGTCGCTCGCAAATTCGATGCGCCGCGCAGATGGGGCGTGCACATGAATCGTGCGCTGCGTTCCTGCGCTCTGGACGCGGAACGCTTCGATCGTCGCCGCGGCCATCGAGCCAGCGGGCGACCGTTCCGTGAAGGTTGTCCCTGAGGTGGCCGGCATGCGCGATCGCCACATCGGATGTACGCTCAGGCGCACGCCGAGCGAGACGTAACGGCCGTTGGGAAATCCTTGTGCGATGTCTGGTGGATAAAGTCCGGCATCAGCCGAGATGCCAACCCGCGGCCCGACCCAGTACACTGCGCTCGCCGAGCCCCACGCGCGGCCACGCGACGCCGCTGCGAGCGCATGTCCGGCGCGCGCACCAAGCGACGCCCGTAACTCGAGACGAGACCGATCCCAGCGCGCTGTGGCTTCGAAGTCCGTGTAGCTGATGCTGTCGTCGATCGCCGTAGGCGTGACGCCCAGGCTGGCGGTGAGTGCATCACGCCCGAGCCAAACGCCTGCATCGGCCAGAACGAGCGAGTGCCCTGCGGACCCGTCCCACGCGCGGCCGGCGCCACCGCCGAACCACGCACCCCAGGCGGAACGCGTCACGTCGACGCGCGCGAATCCCTGGAGTTGGCCGGTTTTCGTACCGTCCTGGCGATCCGATCCGGCGGCGTCGACGTCGAACTCGGCGCGGAAGGGGCCCAACGACGGCGAGTATACCGATCCGCCTAACGAACCCTGGGACGCCCAGGTGCCGCTGTTCAGCCGCGCGTAGCTCGCGGTGGCGCCGAGCGTGAGCGCTCGGGTGGAAAGCCGAATGCTCGGCGAGAGAACAGCCGCGCCGGCGTCGACGGAGTCGCTGTAGCGAATGCCGGCCGCGCCGGCGTCGAGCGTCGCATCGATGTGTTGCGCGGCGGCCGCCGGGGCGACGGCCGCCGCGATACACGTCAGCGCGAAGGCGATCCGGGCGCCTACGCGCGCCGATGCGATGATCGGGAAGCGATGCCGGTTGGCCGAGGCGTCAGGTCGCGTCACCGACGGCAATCACGGACGTCGTGGTGCCGAAGTCGTCGGTCACAGTCGTGGATGTCGCGGGATCTGGGGTCCACCGGGTTCCGTCTACGATGAAAGCGTACTGGTGAAGTCCACGCGGCACCGGCAGCGACACGGCCCACATGCCTGGCGCGCCGGCCGGACGCAGCGGCGTCGCGGTTCGCTGCCAATCGTTGAAGTCGCCGACGAGCGAAACGCTCGATGCCGATGGCGCAAGGAGCACGAAGCGGACGATGCGAACCGTGTCGGCCTTGGCCGGTGCCGACGCAACCGTCCGCTCTGCGTTAGGCGGCAACGACGTGATGCGTCCAACGATCACGCCGGCGACCGCGAGCATGAACGCCGCGGCGATGGCGCCGACCGCGGAGTACGAGAGATGAATGGTGCGGCGTCGTGTCCACCAGCCGCGGGCCACCGCACGCGAACGACGCTCGTCGAAGTGCACGAGGTGCATGACGCGTTCGGTGAGGTCGGGTCGTGCCGGCTCGGCAGCACGCAATGTGTCCGCGACGCCGCGGGCAAACGCGTCATCCGGATCGACGTCTGTCGTGCGGCGATCATCGCGATCGATCATGAGTGAATCTCCTCTCCCTTGAGGAGTCTCCGCAACAAACTACACGCCCTGCTGACTCGCATCTTGAGCGCCGGAACGCTGGCACCCGTGAGCGCGGACATCTCGTCGTAGCTCAACTCTTCGACGTACTTGAGCAGAAACGCTTCTCGCTGGTCGATCTCGACGCGATCGAGCGCGTATTGGATTTCCTCGAGCATCGCGGTGCTCTCGGCTGGCTGCTCGACGGACACCCGATTCAGCTCATCTTCATCCCGAATGAACCGCTGCGCACGTTTGGCGCGACGCCCGGCGACCGTGCGACATTCGTTGCGCACGATCTGAAGCAACCACGCCGAAAGGTGCTCCCGGTTCCGACATCCCGCGAGGCCCCTGAAGGCGCGCACGAACGCGGACTGGATTGCTTCATCCGCGTCGTCGCGGTCCCCGAGCAGTCGCACGGCGAAACGGTAGCACCGATCGCGATGCCGGTTGACGAGAACAGCATACGCATCGGTGTGCCCAGCAAGAACCAGGGCGATGATTTCGGCGTCCGAACGTGGCTCCACTAGGAGAGGACTGTTGATGCCCGGGGTCGCGTCACGTCGACCGATGCGGGCGCGCCCGTCGTGCTGGCGATCTCGGTCATATTGGCTCTCTGCACTTGCGCCCTCCATGTCCGCGGAGCTTTATCCGTCGGTCTCAGTCCTTCGATCGGGAGGTCTATGGGTCGGGAAGCTCCGACGCCCCCGTGCGTCCGAGACGGGGACAAGCGCATGTTGCGCGCCCGGCGCGTCCTTCACGTAGGAGTCGCGTGCGCGACGATTTGGCTGGCGCCAGCCGCCGCCCACGGACAGGTGGGAACGGCTGGACGACCAATCGGGTCCACGGCCGGCATGGCCAAGGACCCCGAGCTCGCGCTTGCATTGCGCGAGGTCCTGCCCGAGAACATCCGCCACACGGACTCCGTGCTCGTGTCGTTCGGGACGCGGCACACGTTGAGTGACACGACGAGCTCGACGCGCGGCATCGGCGCGGCTCGACGGTACCTCTTCGCGACGCTCAGCGCAATCAGCACGAAGTGCGGCGGCTGCCTTCGCGTGGAGTACGATCCCGCGATGATGCCGCTTCCGCGTGCGCCTAACCATCCGCCGGTGAACGTGGTCAACGTGCTGGCGTGGCTCCCGGGGCGCGACACGAGCCGGGTGGTGGTGCTCACGGGCCACTACGATTCCTGCCGGTGCGCGCTCGACCCGATGGATTCGGTGAACGACGCGCCCGGTGCGGACGACGATGCGTCCGGGACGGCGGACGTGATCGAGCTCGCGCGTGTATTCGCTCTCCGGTTTCCGAAGGGATTGAACGCGACGATCCTGTTTGCGGCGGTGGCGGGCGAGGAGCAGGGGCTGCTGGGGTCGACGCACCTGGCGCGGCGGCTGCATGATGCAGGCTATCGCGTATCGGCTGACATGTCCGACGACATCGACGGCAACGTGTCCGCCAGCAACGGGCGCACGGATTCGACGAGCATGCGCATCTACAGTGGAGACCCGGACAACAGCCCGGGGCGCGAGCTGGCGCGGTACGCGCGGGCGCTGGGTGCGCTGTATCATCCGGGGATCGCGATCCTCGAGGTGTACCGCATCGACCGCATCGGCCGCGGCACCGACCATGAGCCGTTCGTTGCGTTAGGCGATCCCGGCATCCGCACGACGGAGCGCATGGAGGCGCTCGACCGCCAGCATTCGCCCGCCGATGTGTTCTCGCGCGTCGACTTCGCCTATGCCGCCAACATCGCACGCGTGAACGCGCTGGTGTTGGGCGCGGTGGGTGCGGCGCCGGCCGCACCCGACAGCGTGCGGATCGAGCGCGTGCGGCCGTACGGACAACAGTGGCGCATCACCTGGGAACCGGTGCGCGGCGCCGCCGCCTACGAAATCCTGCTTCGATCGACGACGTCACCACGGTGGCAGCGCGTGATTGCTGCGGCCGACACCACGATCGTGGTGAATGCCCAACTCGATGACCTGTGGGCCGGGGTCCGGAGCGTCGGTGCCCATGGTGCGCGGTCGCTGGCCACGGTCGTTCCGGAATCGCGGCCCGTGCGCCGCGCGCCGCAATGACCGCCATTCGCCCAACCGGCCGTTAGGCCTGTGACGAACCGCCGCCAGTTCCTCGCCGAATCGGCCGCGTTCACGGCGCTGGTGCTCGCCGGTTGCGCGCCGGCCATCCGCACGCCCGGCCGCCGCCGGTTCGATCTCATCATCCGCGGCGGTACCGTGTTCGACGGCACGGGCGCCGATGGCATCGAGGGCGATGTGGGCATCGCGGGCGGCCGCATCACCGCCATCGCGAGCTCGTTAGGCGACGACGCGCGCGACCTCATCGACGCGCGCGGCCTCGCGGTCTCGCCCGGCTTCATCGACATCCACTCCCACGCCGACGACGGGTTGTTCGTCGACCCGCTTGCGGAATCGGTGATCCGTCAGGGCGTGACGACCGTGATTGTCGGACAGGACGGTTTTTCGCGCGCGCCCATCCGCCCGGGCGAAGCGGGCGAGCCCGCGTATGCAACGCTGCGCAAATTTTTCGCCGCCGTGGATGCGCTGCCGAGCGCGGTGAACGTCGCGAGCATGGTGGGGTTGGGCACCGTGCGGCACGTTGTCATTGGCGACGACGACCGGCCCGCCACGCCGGACGAGCTCCGCCGCATGACGGCACTCGTCGACGCCGCGCTCGCCGATGGGGCCTGCGGCGCATCGTCCGGCCTGGAGTACATCCCCGGCCAGTTCGCTCCGTTAGGCGAGCTGGTCGCGCTGTCGCGCCCGCTTGGCTTCCGGCGCCTGCCGTACGCCACGCACATGCGCAACGAGGACGACCGGCTCCTCGACGCGCTCGACGAGGCGATCGCCGTCGCGCGCGGTGCCCGGTGTCCGCTCGAGGTGTCGCACTTGAAGACCGAGGGCCAGCGCAACTGGAACAAGATCGACGACGTGTTGCAGCGCATCGGCGCCGCCCGCGCATCGGGTCTCGATGTCACGTTCGACCGCTATCCGTACATCGCGTACCAAACGGACCTGGGCAACCTGTTCCCCGCGTGGAGCAAAGACGGCGGTACCGACGCCTTCGTGGCCCGGCTGGGCAAGCCGGATCTCACGCAGCGGCTGCGCGACGCAGTGGCCGACAAGATTCAATTGTTAGGCGGATGGGACAACGTCCTCATCTCGTCGGTCGCCGCAGACTCGGATCGCACCGCCCTTGGGCAGCGCATGGGTCAGTACGCGTCGTCGATCGGCCGCGACCCGTACGACGCGGCCGTCGGCCTGCTCGAGCACAGCCACGGCGACGTCGGCATGGTGGGCTTTGCGATGAGCGAGGCCAACGTCGAACGCTTCCTCGCCGATCCGTTGTGCACCGTGTGCAGCGACGGCGGCGCGGTGGCGATCTCGGGTCCGGGTCGCGTTGGGCATCCGCACCCGCGCTCGCTCGGCACGTTCGCGCGCATCCTCGGACACTACGTGCGCGAGCGTCACGTGCTCACGCTCCCGCAGGCGATTCACAAAATGTCGGCGCAGACGGCGGCACGTCTGCGACTGCCAGGGCGCGGGCGCATTGCGACCGGCTATGCGGCGGACGTCGTGGTGTTCAATGCGTCGACTGTGCAAGACCGGGCGACGTTCGCCGACCCGTTTCAATACGCCGTCGGCGTGTCGGCGGTGGTCGTGAACGGCGGCGTTGCGTTGCGCGATGGACAACGCGGGGCGCGCACAGGTCGCTCGATTGCTCTGGGCGCATAACGCATTTCGTAGTGGGATGCGAGAGATGGGATGATTGTTTCGAAATCAGGGAGAGTCACTTGCACGCCCGTGGCTGGCGACTTCGCTCTCCTGATGAAAAAGGGTCTCTAGGAATTTCGTGAAAGATGAAAGGACGGCTCTGACTCTGCTCGAGTTCTCGAACTGACGGCAAGGCGATGCACCGGCTGCGGGTCCGCCTCCGCTGTCTGACAAGCATCTACGAGTTGATAGCGGACACACCCGGGCACAGACGGACAAGGCGGACTGAATTGGTAACTGCTCGAGATGTCAGCGCTCGAAACTAAACAACACGTTCTTGTCGTGTCCGTTCGTGTCCGGCCTTGTCCGCATTCACAGTCGTGCGACTCTCATCATCGGCGGAGGCGGATTCACGAGAGCTCAGTCGTGCTCGCGTGTCCGCCTCCGCTGCCTGATACGGGCTACCTCTTCCCCGAGCCGCCGCCGAGCGATCTGTGCTGGTATCCGCCGAATCCGCGTCCCACAGCGCGACGAAGCCATCCCGGATCTTGACACGAGTGCTATTACAGGGGCGTGATCACCACGCACATTTTCGCGCGACGCACAGCGATCCCGCACTCGCGGTCGAGCGCCCGTCGCGCAATGGCTGTAGCCCTCGCCGCGCTGACTCTTGCCGCGCCGCAACCGGTGCGCGCCCAACATAAACAGAAGGCTGCCGCTGAACCGGCGGCGTGGCGACCGTTCGCGGCGCTGTTCGATAGCGCGGCGCACAGCGACAGCATCGTGGGAGCGGCGGTGCTCCTCATGCGCGACGGTCGTGTGGTGGCGCACCACGAATTCGGTTGGGCCGATCGGGCGCGCGGACAGCGCGTGACCGAGAACACGATCTTCCACTACGGGTCGATCACGAAGCAGCTCACGGCCATCTCGATCATGCAGCTGCGCGATCGCGGCAAGCTCACGCTCGATGATCGGGTCACGAGCTACATCCCGGAGCTCCGCCGGGTGCACGATCCATACGGCTCGATGGACAGCATCACCATCCGCATGCTGATGTCGCACTCGGCCGGTTTCCAGAATCCGACGTGGCCGTACAAGCAGGGCTTGCCATGGGAGCCGTTCGAGCCGACGACGTGGTCGCAGCTCGTCGCGATGATGCCGTACCAGGAGCTCTACTTCAAGCCGGGCTCGAAGTACAGTTACTCGAACCCGGGCTTCATCTATTTGGGGCGCATCATCTCGGAGCTCACGGATGACCCGTGGGAGACCTACGTCCAGAAGAACATCCTGTCTCCGTTAGGCCTGACGCGCAGCTACTTCAACACGACGCCGTACTACCTGGCCGACGATCGGTCCGCGAACTACACCGTCATGCGCGATTCCGCGACCGGGCGCGTGCACGTGCAGGACAACGGACGCGAGTTCGACCCGGGCATCACGATTCCGAACGGTGGCTGGAACGCGCCGCTGGCGGACCTGGCCACATACCTGGCGTTCCTCACGGATGCAGCGCGCGGCGACACGGCGCTCGAGCGGCGCTACGGCATCGTGCTGTCGCGCGCATCGTTGGCGGAGATGTGGCACCCGCTCTATCTGACCACGCCCGACAGCGCGACGCATCCGGAGTGGATGGGTCTGTCGTTCTTCGTGCTGCCGCGCGGTTCGTCGACGCTCATTGGCCACACGGGGAGCCAGGCGGGCTTTCTGGCGTTCATGTACTTCAATCCCGCCACCAAAGCCGCGATCGTTGCCGCGTTCAACACGAACGATGATGCGAGCCCCGATGGGAAGCCGACGGCGTTCGAGGCGATTCGACAGGCGGCGCTCACGCTGATTCAATAGGTGCCCGTTAGGCGAAGGGCCGTCTAACGAGGCTGTCTCGCATCTACGACGAGGACTGACTAGTCGTAGATGCCAGACTTGGTTCGGTCCTGCTAGTGTGATGTCCCAATAATTTCATGCATTATTCTTGCAGTGGCTTCGTGGTACTTTTCTCGGAGCCATTATGCGTCCTGGACGACCGCGGCGTTTCGAAATTGTGTTGTCGGACACCGAGCGCGCGCAGCTCGAGGCGCTCGCGGGGTCCCGTGCGCTGCCGCATGGGTTGGTGCGGCGGGCGCAGATCATTCTGCAGTCGGCCGACGGCGCAATGAACACGGCCATCGCGACCAGCTTGCAGGTGAGCCTGCCCCTCGTTGGTCTGTGGCGCCGGCGCTATCACGCGCATGGGTTGGCCGGCCTGTACGATGCCCCGCGGGCCGGGCGTCCACGGACGCACGCCGATGAGACGGTGGCGCGCCTGCTCCGCACGACGCTGCAAACGCGGCCGAAAGATGCGACGCATTGGACGGTGCGGAGCGTGGCGACCAAGACCGGGATCAGCAAGAGCACCGTCCAGCGTTATTTCACGCTCTTCGGTGTGCAGCCGCATCGCACCAAGAGCTTCAAACTCTCGCCGGATCCGTTCTTCGTCGAGAAGGTGCGCGACATCGTTGGGCTCTATCTGAATCCGCCCGATCACGCGTTAGTCCTGTGTGTCGATGAAAAGAGTCAGATCCAAGCGCTGGAACGCACGCAGCCGAATCTTCCGCTGGGGTTGGGCTACGTCGAGGGGATCACGCACGACTACACCCGGCATGGCACCACGACGTTATTTGCGGCGCTCGACATCAAGACCGGCGAGATCTTCGCGCAATGCAAACGGCGGCATCGGCATCAAGAATTCCTCGCCTTCCTCCGGGACCTGGACGCGAATGTGCCGCCGGACCTCGCGGTGCATCTCATCCTCGACAACTACGGCACGCACAAACACCAGACTGTGCGCGCGTGGCTCGCCCGCCATCCCCGCTTTCACCTCCACTTCACGCCCACGTACGCATCGTGGCTCAATCAAGTGGAGCGCTGGTTTGCCCTCATCACGCAGCGCGCGATTCGGCGCGGCTCGTTCCGCAAAGTGCGCGAATTGATCGACCGCATCGATCGCTTCGTGAAATCGTACAACGAGACCGCCCGGCCCTTCCGGTGGACCGCAACCGCCGACAGCATCCTCGACAAAATCCAACGACTTACGCAACGAATCTCTGGGACATCACACTAGATGACCGGCGCCGAATCCGAGGGGCCGGCGGGCAGGATGCCGCGCTCGATGTAGATCGGCCGGATCATCGCGCGCAGCTTGGGGAGCCGCAGTGCGAACCAGGCGCCGCCGGCGACGCACGCAAGACCGCCAAGGAAGATGGTCATCTGGACGCCGATGCGGCTCGCCACGACGCCGGCCACCAGACTGCCGATCGGCGCGGTGCCCAAAAATGCCATCGCGTAGAACGCCATCACGCGGCCGCGCAACCGCTCGTCGACGATGGTCTGCAGGATCGTGTTCGTGGATGCGGTTTGCACCATGAACCCGCCGCCCGCTACGGGCAGCAGCACGAGCGACAGCCACAGCGTGTGCGAGAGCGCGAACGCCGCGAGGCCGACGCCGAACGTCGCAGTCGCGACGGCAATCGCGCGGCCCAGGCCCAGCACGGACGGCCGCGCGGCAAGGTACAGTGCCCCGGTCAAGGCGCCGACCCCCGACGCGGTCATGAGAAAGCCGAGGGTGTGGGGACCGCCGTGGAGCACGCCGGATGCGACGGCCGGCATGAGCACCATGTACGGCATGCCCATCGTGCTGACGAGCGCCAACAACAACAGCACGGTGCGCGCGGGAACGAATCCGGACACGTACCGCACGCCTTCGCGCAGCTCCTCGAGCGCGCTCGCGCGCCTAACGGACAGTGCTCGCTCGCCGGCGAGCCGCATCGCCAGCAGCGACGCGATCACGGCAAGGTAGGAGATCGCATCGACCATGAAGCACCAGCCCTCGCCGAACGCCGCGATGAGGATGCCGCCGATGGTAGGGCCGATGATGCGGCTGCCGGTGACCATGGACGAGTTGAGCGCGATTGCGTTAGGCAGATCCTCGCGCTGCTCCACCATCTCGATCACGAATGCCTGTCGCGCCGGCGTGTCGAAGGCGTTGATGATGCCCTGCGCCACCTGCAGCACCAGGATCTCGGTCACGGTGATGATGCCGGCCAACGCGAGCACCGCGAGCGCGAGCGACTGCAGCATCGACAACACCTGCGTCGCCACCAGAATACGGTGGCGGTTCCATCGGTCGACGAGGACGCCGGAAAAGGGCGCCAGCACCAGCGTCGGGATCTGGCCGCAGAAGCCGACGATGCCCAACAGCAGCGCGGAGCCCGTGAGTCGGTAGACGAGCCAACTGGTCGCGATGCGGGTGATCCACGTTCCGACCAGCGAGACGCTTTGCCCGCTGAAGAAGAGGCGGTAGTTGCGGTGCCGGAGCGCGCGGAGCAGCGCGCGGCGCGGCGGAGGCACGGCCAGTTGCCTAACGAAGCGCGTCGAGCACGTCGCGCGTGGACCGCACCCGCCCGATGGTCGGGAAATACCGGGTGACCGCGAACGCGTGGAAGTCGGCGTCGCGCGCGGCCATCGCATCCTCCACGAACACGACGTTGTATCCGAGGTCGTAGCCCGCGCGCGCGGTGGATTCCACGCCCACGTTGGTCGAGATGCCGCCGATCGCGATCGTGTCCACGCGGCGGCGCCGCAGCTGCAGGTCCAGGTCGGTCGCGTGAAAGGCACCGGGCTGGTGCTTTGTGACCCGCACGTCCGACTCGGCGGCGTGGAGCTCGGGCACGATGTCCGCCCAGCCGGGCGTCGGCGTGAACGGCGGCCGCTGCACATCGGCGATGGGTCGCGGCGTCAGCACGCCGCCCGGACCCGGGTCGACGTTCACCAACACGACGAGAGCGCCGCGCTCGCGAAATCGCGACGCGAGCTGCGCCGCGTTCCCAATGACCTCGGCCGCCGAGTGGGGCTTCGTGTCGATCGAGGTGATGCCGCGCTGCAAGTCGATGAGGACGAGCGCCGTGGTTACGGGATCGAGCGTGAGTGAAGCCATGATCACGATCCGCCGGCCGCGCGAGATGCCGACACCGGTGCCGCGGACCTCGCGCCCACCGCGCCTAACGCAGGGCGCCGCGCGCGCCGCAGCACCCACCGCACGCGATACGCCGACACGGCGGCCACCGCGAGGACGCACAGCTCGATGTACACCTTTTCGCCATCCAACCAGTCGACTGGATTGCCCTTGAGCGTCGGGTCCGAGAACAGGGAATGCCCGAAGAAGAATGCCGCCGAAAGGTACGCCACGTAGTGCAGGAGCTTCCAGGTGTGGCGCGTCATGCGATGCCGGACATACGACGTGACGACGACGAGCGCCAACGCATAGAGGCCGATCGCGCCGAGCGAATTTACCAGCGGCTGCTTGGGCGACTGCACCGGGATCACGATGTCGAACACGCGAAAGTTCGCGGTCGACGAGAACAGCACGATGACCGGGTGCAGCGCGGATACGGCGAGCGCGAGATATCCGGTCCAGTTATGGATGCGGAAGTAGTTGAAGCGGCGATGGGGCCAGTGCGTCCACGGGTTGTACCGCATGGAGAGCAGAAGGCCCAGCAAGATGTTAAGGGTGAGGAGTCCGCAGGCGACGAGTCCGACGTCGCTCGAGAGGTCGATAGCGCTCACGCAAAGCCGGGCTGAGGGGACGCACGGGAGCCACTGAGGACATACGTGCGTCCACTGAGGCGCGTTGGGGGCGCGATCCGAAATTCGGACGGAGTCGGCTTAGAGATGTGTGCAGATGGTGGCCAACAGCGCTTTCGCTTTCACGTAGTCCGCCGTCTCGAGGGACATCGCCACCATCACGTCGTTGCGCACGGCGATGAGCTGCGTGCCGTGCAACAACGACGCGCCGTCCCACGGGCCCTGCAGCGTGGTGTCCGTCGTGAAACCGACCGTCGTCACCGCGCCCGGCGCGGTCGTCGGCGTGCTCGCGATGTTCATCGCGCTTTTCATGTTTGCCGCCGTCGGTTTCATCGTATCGAGGGGCGACGGCCCGCTCGGCTTTCCCGCGCTCCCGGCCATTTTCATGAGCGCGCCCATCATCGCACCCATGTTGCCCGTGGGCTTCATCGTGTCTAACGGGGTGCTCGTAGGTGTGCCTAACATACTGCCCATGGTCGACATCATGTGCTTCTGCATGTTGTACGCGTGGCCGCCGTCTTCCCACGCGAACGCCACCGGATACGACCGGCTCCCCTGCGGCGTCGACACCTGGTACGTGCACTCCGTCGAGTCGCCCGCGGGCGCCGCGCTCAATGGGCCGATCGCCGCTTCGACCTCGGCACGGGGCACGAGATCGCACGCGTTGGACGGATGCGGCTTGGGTGCCGGGACCATCGCCACCGCTTTCGCTCCGTCGTAGGAGAGCGGATGCCCAACGCGACCCATGGCGATCGTCGCGATCGCGACCGCGTCGCTCTTCTGACCGCTCGCACCGCTCACGTCGACGATCACGAAAGTCTGTCCCTTGATCGCCGTGAGGACGCCGGTAGGAAGGAACGACGCCTGATCCCACGGGCCAGGTATGCCTTGTTGTGAGACGCGGTTCGCGAGACTGTCCATGCCCGGCGCACCCTTCGCCAGCGCCTTGCCGAGGGCGTTGGGCAATTGCGCGACGCGTCCCATCATTTGCCCGCCACTCCAATTCGGTGTGATCGCCAGCACGCGCGCGTTCGTTCCGCGATACACACATTCGTTGCCGTCCGTTGCAGGCTTGCCGTCGTCGTTCGCGCGGAACGGTGGAACAGTGAGGGTACCCACGTACGGCGCAGCTTCCGCCGCGGACACGAGCGTGCAGGGATCCTGGGATTTGGCACTCGAAGCGCCGAGCGATCCGAGCAATCCGCCGATGGCCGATTGTGATTGCGACTTGTCTCCACGATTGCAGGCTATCGCGACGACAACTGTCGACGCGACGACGAGACCGCTCAGCGGCCACGAACGCGTTCCGCGCATTGCACATCCCCCTGGCATCACTCGGGTTGGTACCACGTGCCGCGACGCGGTGCCCAACGAAGGGCCGCGGTCGACACGCGGGCCAACTTCCGCGGCCAGCGTTACTCGCGCGCTTACTGTCCGTTACTTGAGAGCGGACAAAGCGCGGACACATCCGGTCTTGTCCGGCTGTGTCCGCGCTTTGTCCGCACTAAGTCCGGCCTTGTCCGGC
The DNA here is from genome assembly GCA_036376535.1 of Gemmatimonadaceae bacterium. Taxonomy (GTDB): domain Bacteria; phylum Gemmatimonadota; class Gemmatimonadetes; order Gemmatimonadales; family Gemmatimonadaceae; genus JADGGM01. The sequence continues at coordinate 34,713 of DASVAC010000190.1, forward strand.
CTTGTCCGTCTTTAAGTCCCGAGCGGGTCGCAGTTGGTGGGCAGGTTGCGTGCGCTGCACTCGTCCTGCGGAATAGGCATGCGCGTTGGTACCTGGCCGCCGGGAACGCCTGGCTCGATCGTGCCGAGCAAGTTGTAGCGACGTGCGTCGATCCAGCGCGTGCCTTGTTCCCACATCAACGAGAACCAGCGGTTGTACAGCAACTCGTTGAGACGCTGGGCGTCGGACATCGACGTCCACGTGCCGGACGAGATCGCCGGCAGATGTCCCGAGTTGGTTCGGATGAAGTTGATGTCCGTGAGCGAATTTGTGAGATCACCGGTGCCGAGTTCAGCCTCTGCGCGAAGCAGAATGAGCTCTTCGTCGCGGATGATGGGAATCGGATGATTGAGATCCGGTTGCCCTCCGGTGAAATAGTTGGTGTACTTGAGCGCGCCTGGAAGGGGCACGGCCGGAATCGTCCACAGCGGAACGCGTGTCGCACGAGCCGTCTTCGCGAGCACGCGCGCGTCCATCTCGCCGCCCGACTGGCGTTGGGCGTGCACCAACATGAACGTGTCCGCGAAGAACGTGGTCCCGTCGAGCGGCTCGGCGAGTCCATTCTGCTGGTCGCCCGACGCCGTCGAGAAATCGAACTCCGGTCCTACGCCTAACGAAGAGGGCGTGGGGTCGATGAACGATTCCGGCAGCGTGGTCAGCGCAGCCTGGAAGCAGGGCTGGCCACAGCCCGCCGTCGCACGCAGGATCTCGGCCTTCGCCTTGAGCGCGCGGTTGAACAGCAGGAACGTGGACGGCTGGTCGAAGCCCGTGAATCCGGGCGGGGTCGGGAACGGGAAGGATGTGCCATTCGTGTTCTGAAGCGCGGTTTGCGCGCTGTCCAACAAGCCGATGATGAAGCCGTACACGCTGTCTTCGCTCACGAATGGCGCCGGCGGTGCGGTCACCGGCCGATCGACGTCGACCGGGGCGCCGAGGCCCGCGCGCGTTTCGATGACGTACATGAACGCGAGTGCTTCCATCGTCTTGCCGAACCCTTGTGATGCGGAGACCTCCTGAGGCGTGAGGTCCGGCGCCTTTGGAGCGGCGTCGAGATAGACGTTGATCGTGCGGATGTTGGCGAATCGGCCGGTCCACTCGGACCCACCGAATTGCGTCGACGAGAGCGGTCCGAAATACGGTTCTTGGTAATCCGGCTGGTTGTTGCCGGAGAGATTGATGCCCTCGCGGCCCATCGACCCAACCTGCCAGATGAAGCCGGTGATGTCCGAGCGCGCGCCCGAGAAAATGCCGGTGGCGGCGGCACTCAATTTGGACCTCGTCGGATGGCTTTCCAGATCCGTTTGCGTCGGCTGGTTGGTGTTGGTGATGTCGAACCCGCCGCACGCGCCTAACGAGAGGCTGGCGGCCACGACGCACGCCGCGGCAAGTGCGGGCCCAACCCGGTGCACAGTGCGTGTCATGGTCAGAACCCCGCGGTGATAGAGAACATGAACTGGCGCGACGGCGGATAGGGTCCGAGATCGATGTTTCGGGTTACGGCCTGCTGCCCGAAGTTGCTCGACTCCGGATCGTATCCCCAGTAGTTCGTGAAGATGAGCAGGTTGCGTCCCGTCAGCTCGATCTTCACGTCGCTCGATCCGAAGAACTTCTTGGCCATGTTCTCCGGCAGCGAGTAACCAACGCTCACTTCGCGCAGCTTGAGGAACGCCGTGGACTGCACGTACGGCGTCGCGATGCCGTCGAAGCAGTCCTGGATGCGCGCCTGTCCGGCCGCCGTACCGGCGTCCGACGTCAACTCGTTGCAGTCGTAGAGGGACAGCGTCTGGTTCTGCGCCAAGCCGCCGTGCTGCCAGTCCCACAGCGACGTCAGGAAGAATCCCTTGTAGGTGAAGTCGTTGCCTAACGCCCAGTCCCAATCCGGCGAGGCCGTACCGAACGACTTGACCACGAACGAGCCATCGGGATTGATCGCGGTTTGACCGATGATCTGGTCGATCGGATGACCCTGTTGGACAAAGAACTCGCCGAACGCGAGGCCGAAGCCGGCGGAGGGCGGGCTGAAGCCCGTGCCAGGGAGCTTCAACACGAGCGACCGTGTGCGGCTGAAGGTGGAGTGCACGGTCCACGTGAAGTCGTGGTCCTGGATGGCGGCGATGCCTAACGCAGCTTCGACGCCCGTGTTTCGCAGCTCGCCGCCGTTGGCGATCACCTCGCTGTAGCCTGTCGACTGCGCAGGAGTGACGGGCAACAGCAAGTTGGTGGTGTGCCGGAGGTACCAGGTCAGCTCGAGCGTCGCCCGTCCGTGGAAGGGCGACGCGTCGATACCCGCCTCGAACTCGCGGACGCGCTCGGGTTCGATGTTGGGCGAGCCGGCCACGCCGCCGACCACCGTGCCGGCGCTGCCGCCGATGTTCTGACCGCCGATCAGCGTCGTGAACTTCTGGCCGAACAGCGGCTGGTTCCCGGTTTCGCCGTACGCCGCGCGAATCTTGAAGTCGCTGCCGCTGCCTAACAGATCGGGGAACCGGTACGCACCGGAGATCTTCGGATAGACGAAGTACTGATTCGTATTGCCGAACACGCTGCTGCGTTCGGCGCGGAGCCCGACTTCGGCAAGCAGTCGCTCGTCGAACGCCTGGAACTGTTCCTGCGCGTACATCGCGAAGGTTTTCTCGTGCGTGTTGAGCTCGAACGGCTGCCCGAAGATGGCGCCCTGGTCGATGTTCGACTGCCCCTCGAGCAAGCCGGTGGCGGTGCTGCGCGATTGATCGAGCTGTCGGTCCTCGAACTGCAACCCGGCGGAGGTCGTGAAGGACATCGAACCGGACGACGATGGCGTGAACACATCGATCGCATTGAGATTCCAATTCACCTGACGGCTTTCGGCGTTGCCTAACGTGGACACGCCGGGCGAGGTCTGGTTCGCCTCGAAGAAGAGATCCGGCGGGGCGAACACCGAGTTGTTCTGATTGAAGATGTCGGCACCAGCGCCGCCCACGATCTTGAGGTCGTGTTTGCCGCCCGACAGCGCTTGGAACGTCGCCGTGGCACCGCCGGTGAACCGGTTCACGGTCTGCTCGTTCGACGCCAGCGCGATGGTCTGCAGCGGGTTGCCGTTGAGGTACGTGAACGCGGGCAGCGGGAAGACGCCGGCGCTACTCCGCGTGATCGGCACGAAACTCGGAATGTACGCGAGCGCATAGGTGATGCTGGCGCCCGCGTTGTCGTTGTTCGTCATGCCGTTGTTGGCCGTCGTGCGCGTGAAGGCATTGCTCAGGGCGAGCGTGAGCTTCTCGCCCAGACGTTGGTCCAGATTCACCCGCAGATTCTGGCGGCCGGCATCGGTGTTGTTGATGATGCCGCCGGTGTGCGACCAGTCGCCCGAGACGAAGTACTTCGTGTTGTCGTTTCCGCCGCTCACGTCCAGCGACGTCTCATAGTTGAGTGGATGGTTGCCAGCCGCTTCCAGCAAATGATCGTGAAAGGGCAGCGTACCGTTTGGCAGCTCGAGCGATTGGATCGTGGCCGTATCGCCATAGAGATCCAGCGCCTGTGCCACCGTGAACCGACGGGATGCCGGTCCGCGCAACAGGTCCGAGTATCCGATCCGTTGCGTGACCGTTGCCTTCGGCGCTCCGCCTAACCCACGCTTCGTGGTGATCACGATGACGCCGTTGGCCGCCTTCGATCCATAGATCGACGACGCGGCGGCGCTCTTGAGCACCTCGACCGACGCGATGTCGTTGGGATCGAGATCGGCGAGGCGGTTGCTCGCATCGTCTTGCTCGGGTCCTGTACCGGACGCGCTGCCGCTGCTCGTCACCGTGTACAGACCGGACGCGACCGATACGTTGCTGTAGATGACGCCGTCGACCACGATCAGCGGATCGGACGCGCCGATCACGGTGTTGATACCGCGAATCTGGATTTGCGCGCCGGCGCCTGGAGCACCGGAGTTAGTCTGGATGTCGGCGCCCGCGACCTTACCCTGCAGCGCCTTGTCCACCGCGGCCGCCGGCACGGTTGTCACCTGATCACCGGTCACCAGCGACGTCGAAGTCGTAGCGAGCCGGCGCGAAATGTTCGTCGCCTGACCGGTGACGACGACGGCTTGCAGTTGGAGTGGATCGCTCTTGAGTGTGATAGCGACCACGCTGTCGGTCGCCGCCACGGGCACGTCGGCTGGACCGTAGCCGAGCGCGCGGGCCAAGAGCCTAACGGCGCCGCCGTCGACGGTCAGCACGAACTTGCCGTCGTCTCCGGTTTGCGCGAAGCCGCGCGCTTCCCGGACGGTAACTACGGCGCCGGATATCGGCCGGCCGTCCGCGGCATCGGTCACCGTCCCCCTGATGCGACGCTGTTGCGCCACGAGAACCGTGGGCGTGACGAGCGCCGCAAACAGGGCCCATCGGACCAAGCGTGTGTGCATAACTCCTCCCGGCAGATCAAGATGAAATCGCACGAACGACTACAATGCGCGACGCAGTTGCAGCAGCGAAACGAGGCGCCGCGTCGCCCGGCGGGAACACACGGTGGGATGAGTTGTCACGCAGAGGCCGCACGTTCCAGCCGTTGCGCGCGAGGATACGATAGTGTGTCACGCAGCGCAAGCACGACCACAGACTCCTGACGTGCGCGAGCGGGTGCTCTTGCGGCACATCGGGAGCCGACGCAACATCGACGGCTCGATCGCATCTCAGCGACTCATTTTCACAAACAAATCGCAATGAACCGGACTCTACTGCTCGCGGCGTGTGTGACCTTCGCAGCGAGCATCCCGCAAGCCGTCGCCGCACAATCGGCGAGCGGATTGCGCTTCGAGATCACGTTTCCGAACAGCGCGACGGCGCGCACGGGACGCGCGTACGTCGCGATCGCCACGGACGGCACACCCGAGCCGAGACTGCAAGCCGGCGGACTCGCGCGCAGCACGCCGTTCTTCGGCACCGACGTGCGCGCGCTGCCGCCGGGCCACACGGTCATCGTCGACGCGCACGCGGCGGGGTATCCGTTGCGCAGCCTCGCGTCGCTGCCGGCGGGCGACTATTGGGTGCAGGCCGTGTTCAACGTGTACACGGAATTCCATCGGGCCGACGGTCGCACGCTGTGGCTGCACCAGGACCAGTGGGAAGGACAGCACTGGAACGAGTCGCCGGGCAACTTGGTGAGCGAGCCGCAGCGCATCCACCTCGACCCGCGCACGGCCCGGACCGTCCGCCTAACGCTAACGCGGACGCTGCCGCCCATCGCGCTCCCGCCGGACACCAAGTGGGTGAAGCACATCAAGATCCAGAGCCGCCTGCTCACCGCGTTCTGGGGCCACCCGATGTACCTCGGCGCCACGGTGCTCTTGCCGGCCGGGTACGACGAGCATCCGGATGCGCACTATCCGGTGATCTACGAACAGGGACATTTCACGCTGTCGCCGCCGTTCGGCTTCGATCCCGGCGGCACGCCTGAAACGGCGGAGCACGCCGCGCGCCGTCGGTTGCTAACGGAGCGCGAACCGGGCTACGAGTTCGCGCAGGCATGGATGAGCGATAGCTTCCCGCGCGTCATCGCGATCACGTTTCAGCACCCGACGCCGTATTACGATGATTCGTACGCCGTGAATTCGGCGAACGACGGTCCCTACGGCGACGCCATCATCCAGGAGCTCATCCCGTATCTCGAAAAACAGTTCCGGATCATCGCCAAGCCGTACGCGCGCATTCTGATCGGCGGATCCACTGGCGGATGGGAAGCGCTCGCGCTGCAGATCTATCATCCCGATTTCTTCGGCGGAGCATGGGGACTCTATCCGGATCCGGTGGACTTCCGTCGCTATCAACTGAGCAACATCTACGAGGACACGAGCGCGTTCGCCATCGCGCGGAGCCCATGGATCGCATCCGAAGTGCCCGCCGAGCGCGAGAACAGCGGCATGCCCACCATCACGATGCGGCAGGAGAGCCAGCTCGAGGACGCGTTAGGCACGCACGGGCGCTCGGGCGAGCAGCTCGAGGCGTGGGAAGCCGTGTTCGGCCCCACCGACGCCGATGGCTATCCGGCCGCGCTGTGGGACAAGCGCACCGGGCACATGAACCACGACGTGGCCAATTACATGCGCGACCACGGATACGATCTGCGCGCGTACCTCGAGACGCACTGGAGTTCCGTGGGGACGCCGCTGCGCGGCAAGATCCACGTCGTGGTGGGCGAGATGGACAGCTACTATCTCAACCTCGCCTGTTATCTCTTGCAGGATTTTCTCGACAGCACGGCCGCGCCGCACTACGACGGGTCGTTCACGTACGGGCGCCCGCTCAAGCCGCACGGTTGGCAGCCGTGGACCGACGCGGCGTTCGTGCGCATGGCGTTCGACACCATCCAGGCGCACGCATCGGCGGACGTCGGTCGTTAGGCACAGAACCCGGAGCATGAGGAGGTGCCATGCGAATGGTGGATCCCATCATTCAGGAGTTCAATCAGGAGGCGCCGACCACGCGCCGCGTGTTGGAGCGGTTGCCGCTCGACAAGAAAGATTGGAAGCCGCACCCGCGCTCGATGTCGCTCGGCCAGCTGGCGTCGTGGATGGCGAATGCGCCCGGGTGGACCGCCGGAGTCGTCCTCCTCGGCGCTGGTACGCGCATGATGGGCTTCCTCGCTCTGATTGACACGGATCAGATCTGATAACTGCACGGATCACAGCGGATCGCTCGGCTGCTCCGCGCCCGGCGCGTCCACCGTGGTCACTAACGACATGTATGGACAACTGCGAGCCGTGGATTCTGCGGGTCGGGTTGCTCGCTCGTCGCACGCCGTCACCACCAACACCGGACCCGAGGCGCCACTCCGAACTCGTCGTCGTCGCCGAGCGATCCGCTGGGATCCGTGCAGTTATCAGATCTGATCCGTGTCAACCAGAGCGAGGAAGCCCACCATGCGCGTGTCGGCACCGGGGAGAACTATCTCCGCGCGACGATGCTCGCGTGCACCCGGCCATCGTTGGCCACCATCCAAAAACTCCCCCAATCACCCACACGATTCCCCGAACACCGTTGGTCTTTCTGTCCGATCACATGTATCCGTCGCGCCGCAGGGATTCGAGGCCGCCACCGTCCTCCTTGTCCTGCGCACGGCCCGCCCGCTCCGCAATGTGCGAGAACTTGCCCGTGCGCAGCTCGACGATGATCTCGCTCACATCGCGCGCATCGGACTGGACCTTCTGGGTGCACGGGCCGCAGCCTAACGAACGGTAGCGCGTGCCATCGCCGTGGTTGTAGTAGAGCGACACGGTCGGAATCTGCTCGCGGCCGATGTACTCCCAGATGTTCAACTCGGTCCAGTCGAGGAGCGGATGGATGCGCACGTGCGTGCCTGGCGCAAACTCTGTTTTGTACTGGTTCCAGAATTCGGGCGGCTGGTCCTGCACCTCCCATTCGCTCTGCGTGGTGCGCGGCGAGAAGTAGCGCTCCTTGGAGCGGCTGCCCTCTTCGTCGGCGCGCGCGCCCACGATCACGCCCGTGAACGGCTCCGTGTTGCGATCGCGCTCGTAGGTGCGCGTCGTGTGGTTGAAGCGATAGCGCGGCCCTTCACCGCTCAGCGTGCGACGCAGCGCTTCGGTCTTGAGCAGACCGCAGCACGTCAGGCGATCCACCGCGCCATCCGGATACGTGCGTCGCTCCGCGAGCGCGACCTCGTTCTGTCCATACATGAGGTTCAGATGCCACTCGGCCGCGAGGCGGTCGCGATACGCGATCATTTCGGGAATCTTGAACGACGTGTCGATGTGCACGAGCGGGAACGGAACGTGTCCGAAGAACGCCTTCCGCGCCAACCAGAGCATCACCGTGCTGTCTTTCCCGATCGACCACAACATGCACAGTTGCCGGAAGTTCGCGTACGCTTCCCGCAGAATGTGGATGCTTCGGTTCTCGAGTTGTTCCAGATGATCCATGTTTACTCCTGATTCACGGTCCTACAGGTTTCCGCGAATCCGATTCATGACCTTCCCGCCCGAATCTTCGACGGTCACGCCGCGCGTGTCGATCACGACGTCGGCATTGACGGGCGCTTCATACGGGTCATCTATACCCGTGAAGTTGCGGATCTCGCCGCGACGGGCTCGTGCATACAGTCCTTTGACGTCGCGCCGCTCGCATTCCTCGAGTGGTGTCGACACGTACACCTCGACGAAGTTCTGGCACAGCCCGCGCACGAACGCGCGCGACTCCTCGTAGGGCGAGATGAACGAGGCGACGACGAACACGCCGTTCTCCTCGAGCTTGCTGGCCAGGTACCCCACGCGGCGAATGTGCTGATCGCGGTCCGTCCGCGTGAATCCCGTCGTCGGAAAGAGGTGCCGGATCGTATCGCCATCGAGATACTCGGCGCGAATCCCCCGGCGGCGCAGCTCGCCGTGGACCCATTGCGCGATGGTCGTCTTGCCCGACCCGGACAGCCCGGTGAACCAGATGACCGTGGGCGTCGGCTCGTGCTTGCCTAACGGAATGCGCTCCCACAAGCGTTCGTGCAACCAGAACAACAGGATCTTGCCGACCAACTCGACGACGCCCACGAACAGCGCCACCTGCACCCGCTTCGTGAAAACATATACGATGACCGTGGTGGTCAGGGACCCGAAGATGCGCCACGAAAACGCCTTGGCGAACGATCGTACGTTGGTGTCACGATGCATGGTCGAGCCGGGTTGTGCGGAACGTGTCGACGCCGTCAGGCACCAAGGACGAACGAGCCATTGCGCAGCTCCCGCTTGTTGTACGTGAAGGGTGTCTGCCGGCGCTCGTGTCCGTCCCGCACCGACTCGCGATAGATGCAGTCTCCGGCGGCGACGTCCCATTCCATCGTGGGGCCGAAGCGCGGGTACACGTCGGCACGGCCATCCGCCACCCAACAGAACTTGAGCGAGCTGCCTAACGAAATGCGCTCGGCCACCTGGATCGTGGCCAGATAGGACTCGAGCTCCGCTGACGGGTGCGACCGGCTCTGCGCGATGATGCGGCCGCCGGTCGTGGGACGCTCACCGCTGTACACGCGCTCGGCCGTCGCGCCGCTCTCCTGGCGCCAGGTTCCCGCGCCGGCTCGCGCCCAATACATCAGGTCGAGCACGGGCGCGTAAATGACGCCCACGGTGGACTCGCCGTTCTCGATGAGCGCGATGTTCACCGTGAACTCGCCGATGCCCTTCGTGAATTCCTTCGTGCCGTCCAGCGGATCCACGAGCCAGAAGCGCGTCCACTCGCGCCGGGCATCGTACTCCGGAATGTCGCCCTCCTCGGACAGTACGGGAATGTCCGGCGTTAGGCGACGCAGCCCGTCGGCGATCACCGCGTGCGCGTCGCGATCCGCCATCGTGAGCGGAGTCGCATTCTCCTTCCAAGCGACCGCCTGCCGCGTGTCGCTCGAGCCGTAGTATCGAAGGATCGCCTGGCCCGCGTCGCGGGCCAGTTGGCAAATGTCCTCGATGAGCTGTTCGCCGTTCACCATGGCCGATAGACGACGCCCAGGTCCTTGAGCCGCGTCTCGATGCGCTCGAGCGCTTCCGTCCGCCCCTCACCGTCGCTGACGTACAGGTTGCACTCCAGGTCCGTCGTCATGCGGTCGCCCACCCAGATGGTTTCGATGCGTTCCGGCTCGACCGCGGCACGAATCACCTCGAGGTCTTCGGCGGTCAGCTCGGCGGCGGTGACGATGAGAATCATGCCCGCATCGAGCATGATGTTCGCGACTTCGGCGAGACGGCGCATGTGCTCCAACCGGTTCTCGCGCTGCCGCCCAATGTCGGCGTCGACGCCGTACAACACGCTGCCGATGCCGAGGAAGTAGACCACCTTGCCCTGCGCGAAGAGCCGTCCCTCGAGCTCTTTCGCCAATGCCTTACGCTCGGTTTCCTTGTCGCCGGTAATGAGCAGCAGCGTCGCGCGCTGGTTGTAGCGTTCGGCGCGCCGCTCGAGCGGGATGGATCCGCGCTCCCATTTCGAGTTGCGTACCAGCACCTTCTCGCGCACCCAACCCTGTTGGTCGGGCAGCGCTTCGCGCACGATGCCGCCGCCGCGGATGTCGTACTCGTCCACGATCACGAAGCGGCTCGTCACGGGGAGGTCGCTCGCCAGGTCGAAGGCGACCGCTTTCCCGATCTTGAGCACGCAGTCCGCGACGTCGTGGCGTTCCACGCGCGTTGCGTTAGGCCGTGCCGCCAGCGTCGACGCATCGATCACCCGATCCACCGACTCGAGGCGCATCGGAACGCGGGCGGCACCCATCTTGAGCGCGTACTCCTTGCGCATCTCGAGCGGGCGCTGGCCGAGCCAGAAGAGGCTCACACGCAAGCGCGTCGTGACTTCCGGCTGCGGATCGGACTCGCGCACCGCGAGCTCGCCGCGCGAGACGTAGATCTGCTCCGTGAGCGTGACTCCAGTCGCCCAACCGGCGGACGCCTCGTTCTGCGTTGGGCGGTTGAAGCCTTCGATGGACTTGACGGTGCTGCGCTTGCCCGACGGAAGAAACACGAGGCGGTCGCCGACCGAGATCTGTCCGGCGTCGATCGTGCCGGCGACGATGCGGCGGTCATCGCCCTGCCCCGTGAACTTGTACACGTCCTGAACCCGCAGCCGAAACGGAAGGCCAACCGGCGGCGCTTCCGGCTCGAACGTGTCCAACGCCTGAAGCACCGTTGGGCCGTGATACCACGGCATGCGCGTGGACGCGTCGGCGAGATTGTCGCCATCGCGACCGCTCACCGGGATGAAGCACGCCGGCGTGATGTTCACTTGCGCGAGAAACGCCGTGAGCGACTCGACCAACTTCTCATACTCGCCCTGGTCGAATCCCACCAGGTCCATCTTGTTGACCAGCACCACGCACTGCTTGATGCCGAGCATTGCGAGCATGTAGCCGTGGCGCCGCGAGTTCTCCTGGACGCCTTCCTGCGCGTCGATCACGAGCAACGCGGCTTCGGCGCGCGACGCGCCTGTGATCATGTTCTTGAGAAACTCGATGTGACCGGGTGCATCGATCACGATGTATTCGCGTCGCGCGGTGCGAAAAAAGACGCGTGCGGAATCGATCGTGATGCCTTGCGCGCGCTCATCGCGCAGCGCGTCGAGAAGGAACGCATATTCGAACGGCTTGGCCGTTCGCGCGCAGAGCTCTTTGACGTGCTCGAGCTTCCCGTCGGGAAGTGAGTGACTATCGGCGAGCAGTCGGCCGATGATCGTGCTCTTGCCGTGATCGACGTGGCCGACGATCACGATACTCATGCGCTCCTCGGTGGCGGTTTTCGTCATGCGAGGTAGTTTGGCAGCTCATAGATGAATGCGGAATCGGCGCCGTCAGATAAACGCACGGACCGGGACGCGCGCCATGACTGCGTTATGGACGCGCAGTCGGAATAATAGCAATGTTCGTGCGGGCGGTTCTTCGACCGGCGTTAGAGAGCCGACCGGAGGGGCACCTCGTCGAACGCCCGGATCGGCGCGCCCGTTTCCTCGGTGCGCAGATACCTGAGGGCCGTGGTCGCGCGCAACAGCATCTCGACCGCATCCACGGTGGACTCGGAGAAATCCGGCACCGCGCAATAACCGGCCCGGATTCTCAGTTTGTGCGCCGCGTCACCGATCGTAGTCGGCTCCGCATCCATCGTCTTCTGAATGCGTTGCATCATGCGCACGGCGCCATCGCCGGCCGTCGCTGGCGCAATGATGGCGAAGTCCGTTGGGCCGAGGCGGCCGATCGCATCGGAGACGCGTCCGGCGCGCCGCACGAGCGAAGCCAAATACTCGATCACGTGCTCCGTGTCACCGTTGAGCGGCCGCTCCTCGAGATCCGGCGCTTCGGCAACCGGCGCAAATGCGACGCAGGCGATGGGCGCTTTGAGTCGCTGTGCCTCTGCTGAAATCTCGCGCGCACGTCGCACGAGTCCGCGCATGTTGTACAAGCCTGTCGTCGGGTCGAGCAAACTTTCGGCGCGCAGGCGATCCGCCTCACGCTTGCTGCGCATGAACGCATCGAGCTTGAGCAACAACACTTCACCGTCGAGCGGTTGACTTACGAACTCCCAAGCCCCGCTTTGCAGGGCAGCAAGCCGCTGATTTCGCTCCGCCGGACCAGATGTCGTGATGATGATCGGGGTGGACGCATTGAAGCGCACATCATCGAGCAACTGCCGGCACACATCGCCACCGTCCATGTCCGGCAGCCGAATGTCCATGATGACGAGATCCGGCTGCGCACTGCGCGCGAGATCCAGCACTTGCTTGCCGGTATACGCGCGAAGCACCGCGTAGCCGTTGGGCCCGAGGATGCTCTCGAGCGAACGCGCCGACCATTCTTGGTCGTTCGCGAGGAGCACGAGCGGCGGACGAGACGGCTTCTCGTTTTCGGACATACTCACCGGATACGGGCGTCGTCTTGCCCGGCGGGTCGTTTGGAGAGGCACCTGAAGGGAGCGTTGTTGGTCGTGGCGGGACCATGCAGAACTCATGCGGACCCGAAACAGGTGTGCTAAGTGCCTTAATACCAAACCGTTACGCTAGGATGAGAGCGGCCTTAGCGGCGAAATTTGCCGCGCGGGTGCCACAGGAGCGATGGAGTGGCGATACGGGCAAATCGACGTGCCGCCGCGCCAGAGCACCGCGATCTGCTTGGCGATCGATTCGCGTGCGCTTGGCGCGAAATCCGTTTGCGCTCAGCGATCTGATGAGTGTTCAGCGGCATTCGCGAGTGCTCGGAGCTCCGATCAATGTTGGAGAGGGACCCGTGTTATGTTGTACCGCTGCTACACGATTGCCTCGCACCGGACCTTCCTGATCGAACGGCGCAATTCATGAAATGAATGTCGCGCCAAGAGATTCACTGATCTTCGAACCCAAACGGACGGCTAGCACAAGGGGTGCAACGTCGCCGGAGGACTATGCCAGCGCTCTTGGGCAGGGAGCTACAGAACAACGGACGCCGACTCGGTCGCTTGATCGCGATCCTTGGCGTGTCGGCAGCCATCACGAGCGGGCTCCCCGCTCAACAGCCGGTCCACCGAGATACCACGCATGCGGCGCCGGTCCAGGGCGACTCAGCGCGCCTCGATTCGGCGCGCAGGGCACAGATCCTCAGTGACACGGCGCACACCCCGCTGACGCGTTCTCAGTTAGAGTCAGAAGCAGGGACGCTCGACAAGCAGGGACAGCAAGCACAAGCGGCCCTGATCCGGCAGAGACTCAAGGACGGCGATTTTCAGGTTGGCGATCGGATCGCGATCGTCGTTCGAGGCGACTCGACGCTGAGTGACACCGCGACCGTGCGCGCCGGACGAGTCATCCAACTACGAAATCTTCCGGCCATTCCGTTAGCGGGCGTGTTGCATTCGGAGTTGCAGGATTATTTGACCAAGCAGCTCTCGCAGTATCTAAAGAACCCGACGGTACAAGTTACGCCGTTGGTACAGATTGCTGTTGTTGGCAATGTTGGGCATCCAGGATTCTTCTGGGTGCCGGCCGATCTAACGCTCACGGACGCGATCATGCTCGCCGGCGGTCCGACTCCAACGTCGGACTTGAACGGCACAAAGATCAAACGTGACAACAAGGATCGGCTGACCGACAAGCAGGTGCGACAAGCTTTTGCATCAGGTGCAACACTGGACCAACTCGACATGCGGGCGGGGGACCAGATCTCGGTTCCCGAAGCCGGCAAAAAGGATTGGGTGAGAATCTTGCAGGTTACAGCCGCACTGGCCGCCGTAACTGTGGCCCTCATCTCGATCAGTCGGCATTAACAGCATGCTCTGGGAAGACATTCCTGACTCGTGGACGAGCGATGCGTTGAGCGTGCGCGTGAACGACAGACGTCGCACGCATCACGGTCCAACGGAGCGAGCGCGACGAAACACTCCGTCGGCGGCCGCATCGTTGGCGGACGTGGCGCGGCCAATCGAGCTCGTGCGCGAACGCGCCGAGCGCCAGGCTGCGCGTCGCGAGATTCAACCGCGTACACGGTCGGAAGTGTTGAATCGCGCGGTGAACGTTCTGCTCGCCGCGATCGCGCTCGTCGTCCTGAGCCCGGTCATGCTGCTGGTCGCCCTCGCCGTGAAGTTGACGTCGAGGGGGACCGTGCTGTACTCGCAAACACGCGTTGGGCTCGACCGTCGTCGCGCATGCGTCGATGCGTTGTACGAGCGCCGAAAACAGGATGCCGGCGGTCGGATTTTCACGATCTACAAGTTCCGCTCGATGTACGTGAACGCCGAGCAGCAGTCGGGCGCGGTGTGGGCCACGCGCGATGATCCACGCGTGACTCCCGTTGGGCAGTTCCTGCGGCGCGTACGCTTGGATGAGTTGCCGCAGCTCGTGAACGTGATCAAGGGCGACATGAACATCGTCGGCCCGCGACCCGAGCGTCCGAGCATCTTCGCGCGGCTTCGCGAGGACATCACCGAGTACCCACTGCGCCAGCTCACACGCCCGGGCATTACCGGTTGGGCGCAGATCAACCACACGTACGACTGCAGCGTGGATGACGTGCGCACCAAGGTTCGCTACGATCTCGAGTACCTGCAGCGCCAATCGCTCGCGGAAGACCTCAAGATCATGGTGCGGACGGT
>DASVAC010000191.1:0-11235 GCA_036376535.1 Gemmatimonadaceae bacterium
GTGTGCGACGCACGGCGCGGCTCACAGCGGGAATGACGGCGGCGACGGGCGCGGCTGGTGTGCTGCTGCTCGTGATCGGCGCGCGCGCGATCACCGCCGGAGCGATGACGTTAGGTGACCTCGCGATGATCGCGTATCTCACCGGGCTCTTGGCGACGCCGTTGGTACAGGCGGCGGCGATGAGTGGCGAGGTGGGCAGGGCTGGAGCGGGGTTGGCGCGCATTCGGGCGCTCCGCGCCGTGCCTAACGAGGAGGCCGAGGACCGTGGCGCGTGTCCCGTGCACCACGTGGTCGGTGCGGTCGAGATGGAGCACGTGAGCTACGCGTACGACAACGGCGCGTACGTGTTGCGCGACGTGAGTCTCTTCGCGGCGCCGGGATCGACGGTGGCGATCGTCGGCGCGAGCGGCGCCGGTAAGAGCACGTTGTCCGCATTGCTGCT
This sequence comes from Gemmatimonadaceae bacterium, assembly GCA_036376535.1. GTDB lineage: Bacteria > Gemmatimonadota > Gemmatimonadetes > Gemmatimonadales > Gemmatimonadaceae > JADGGM01. Next base: position 443 of record DASVAC010000191.1, read on the forward strand.
TGCATTCGCCCGCCCAACGGAGGGTCGGATCCTGATCGATGGGCGCGACCTGGCCGGACTCGAGCGCCGCACCTACCGCGCGTTCGCGGCAGCGGTCCTCCAGCGCGACGTGTTGTTCTCGGGCACCATCGCGGACGCCATCCGCTACGGACGCGGCGGGGTCGCGATGGCGGACGTAGAGGCCGCCGCGGCGTTGGCGGGCTGCGATGGGTTCATCGCTGAGATGCCTAACGGATATGCCACGGTCGTGGGCGAGCGGGGCGTGCGCCTCTCGGGCGGCCAGCAGCAGCGGCTGGCGATCGCTCGCGCGCTGATCGGTTCGCCGGCGATTCTCGTCCTCGACGAGGCGATGTCGAGTCTCGACGCCGAGAGCGAGGCCGCGGTGCAGGATGGACTCGATCTGCTGCGTCGGGGCCGCACGACGTTCGTCATTGCGCACCGATTGTCCACCGTGCGATCGGCGGACCAGATTATCGTGCTCGAGCACGGACGTGTGGTGGAGCGCGGCACACACGAAGAGTTGATCGCCGCGCGGGGAGTCTATCGGCGGTTGTACGCGCGGCAATGGCGCGGCGAGCGGAGACGCAGTCTGCGCGGCTCCGCCGATTCGAACGTGCCGCTGTCGCGGGCGACTTGCGTGTTCGGGGGCGAGCTGTGATGGGCGCGCCGAGCGTTCGCGTCGCGCGAGTCGGCGCGCCACGCCGCGAGCCCGGCGTGTGGCGGAGCTTGATGACGCTGTCGCTGGTGCGACTGTCGCTCGTGCTGTTTGGCCTCGGCCGTACGGTTCGAGCCGTCCGCCGGCTGGATCACGGGCGCGCTGGCGGTGCAGCGCCCGACGCGGCGACGGCACGCGACATCGAAGCGTCTGTCGCGAAGGCCGCCGCCCTCTTTCCTGGGCGGGCGCTGTGCCTCGAGCAGTCACTCACGCTGTACACGCTGCTGCGCCGGTCCTTGGTGCCGGCGCGGCTCCGGTTAGGCGTGCAGGCGTATCCCTTCGCGGCCCACGCGTGGGTCGAGGCCGACGGCGAGCCGCTCAACGACATCGCCGAACACACCGCGTTCTACGTACCGCTCGAGGACTTGCTGCCGTGAATTTCTTCGCGTGCTTCGTGCATTCGCGCGGCGAGCGCGTGACGCCGGCGGCCACCGCGGACGTCGAGGTGTTCGGCGCCCAACGCGCGCTCGGGCTGGATCGGTTGGAGTGTGGTGCGGTGACGGTGTTGCGTTCGCGGAGCGACGGGCCCGGCATGATCGACGTTGCGGCATCCGGCTCGCTGGTCGCCGTGGGGTCGATGCGCCTCGAGAACCGCGACGCGCTGGCGCGGCGCTACGGCCTAACGGACGAGCCGGTGAGCGACGTCGCGCTGGCCTTGCGCCACTACCGGCGTACCGGCGAGGGCGCCATCCGCGACCTCATCGGCGACTTCGCGCTCGTGATCGCGGACGGGAGATCGGGCAGCGCGCTCGCCGCGCGCGACGCCTTCGGCGTTCGGACGCTGTACACCGCGCAGCGCGGCGACGTGACGGTGTTTGCGACGCGCGCAGAGGCGGTCGCGACCGGCGATGACTACGACACCGACTATCTCATCGAATTCGCGGCGGGGGTGGAGTCGGAGGCCGGCCGCACGGCGTACGCCGGTGTTCGGTCGGTGCCGCCCGCGAGCATGGCGGTGGTGCGCGGAGGATCGATCGAGGTGCGCACGTACTGGTCGGCGGCGGAGTTCGAGCCGAAGCCGGTGCACGATGAGGCGGAGGCAATCGAGGAGTTTCGGTCGCGGCTGTTCGACGCAGTGCGGCTGTGCCTAACTGGAGACGCGGGCACCTGGTCGGAGCTGTCGGGCGGTCTCGACTCGTCGTCCATCGTTTCGATCGCACAGACGCTCGAGCGTCGCGGCGATGTTACGAACGGTGTGGGCGGGACGCTGACGTATGTCGACTCGGTCGGCGCCGGCTCGGACGAGCGGATCTATTCCGACAGCGTGGTCCAGACGTATGGCATTCGCAATGAGCTGCTCGTCGACTACGTGCCGTTGCAGAGCGCTGTGACTCCCGCAACGTGGTACGATTTGCCAAGCGTGCGGTGTCTCCTGGCGGCCCGCGATGTCGACACCGCGTGCCTCCTTCGTCGTGCTGGCGCCAGCGTATTGCTGTCTGGTGTGGGCTCGGACCACTACCTGATGGGCAACATGTTCTTTTTTGCCGACTGGATCATGGCCGGCGAGTGGCGGCGGGCCGCGCGTGAGTTACTGCGTTGGGCCGCGTTGGGCCGCGTGTCGTTCTGGAAATTGGCGTACTTGAATGCCGTGCTGCCGATCGTGCCACACGCGATCCAACGGCAGCGGGCCCGGGGTGCCGAGGCGCCATGCTGGATCCCGGCCGGCGCCCGCAAGCGGCTTCGCCTAACGGAGCGATCGCCGGTCGCGCGGAGCTACTCCGGCCGCCGCGGCGCGCAGTACGCGCACGAGGTTGCATACGCGACTGGTGCGATCACTGCTGCCATCGATCATGGTATCGTCGCCGACTGCGCCGATACGCGATACCCCTTCTGCAACCGGCCGCTCGTCGAATTCGCATTGAGTCTGCCGGCCGAGATGTGCCGGCGACCTAACGCACGAAAATGGATCCTGCGCGAGGCGATGCGCGGGTATCTGCCGGAGATCATCCGGACCAGGCGATGGAAAGGCGCGTTCGACGGCCGAGTCGCGTGGACGTTGATGCACGCGCGCGATCGCGTCGATGCGCTAGTCGATCGACCGATGCTCGCCGAATTGGGGTCTATCGAGGTTGCGCCGCTGCGGGCAGCGCTGGCACGGGCAACGACACTGGATGGAGAAGTCGAGCGCGGGCAGGTTCTCAACGCGCTGGCGCTCGAGTTGTGGCTTCGGGTGCGGGCTGGGCGGTGGCCTCTGGCTGGCAGCTGAACGACCGGCCGTCGAGCGCTCGGCGGACGCGTGCGTTAGGCATCCATGTGGTTTCCATACAGAGGAGGTATGTATGCAGAGTGAAACGCGGCAGTATACGACGCCGGTACTCCAGGCGAAAGGCGAAGCGATCGCAATGACTCGCATCAAGGTCACCGGCGACAACGAACCCGCTTCGCTGCAGCCGAGGGCGGGAGCGGGAGAGGTGGGATTCGGGTTGTAGTTCACGCGGGCAAGACTGCCAGCTCGCTTGGCTGAAGGTGACCAGCTCGCACTCGAAGTGTCGCGTGTTCTGATGATGAATTTCCTACACTCGGAGGTTTCTATGCAAGAAGACAGAAGGATCTACCAGGCCCCGGAACTGACCGGTCGGGGTAACGCGATTCAGGCGACGCGCCAAAGCCCGGTTGGCCCGTTCGAGCCCGCCACCATGTTCCGACAGTTCCATGCTGGCGATACGGGCTTCGGTCTCTGAGCATCACGGTCGCGCGGCCGAACATCCATGACGGCCCGTTGCGAACGCGACTGATGCGCACAGGCGAGTGCCGGCTCATAGATTGTCGGCACCCGCCACGGGTGCACAAACTCCGAGCCTAGTGTGAGACGGCCTGCGATCCGGTTCCGAGGTACGTATCGAACCAGCGCACCACGCGCTGCATCCAATCCGCTCGATTCGCCGCGGAGTATTTCATTGGCTGATGCTCTTCGCCGCCATACCGCACGTACTCAACGCGCTTGCCTAACTGTCGCAACGCCTCGAACGTGGCATCGCCCAAGAAGGGCGGCACGGTGCGATCGGACGCCCCCATGACTAGAAGCAGCGGAGTCTGAACGCGATCGAGATAGAAGTATGGTGAGTTCTCTATGTAGCGGTCGCGCCGCTCCCACACCGTCGCTCGCATCTTGCCCTGCCCGGAGTCGGCCCAGGTCGAGCCGAATCCGATGACGCCGGCGATGCCGATGATGCTCGAGAAACCCGAGCTGCACTCGGCCGCTTTGAAGCGCGTCGTCTGGACGATGAGCATGAGGGTCGACGCGCACCCGTAGCTGTGTCCCATGATGCCGAGTCGCGCCGGATCGGCGATGCCTAACTCGATAGCGCGGTTCACGCCGGGCAGCACGGTCTTGGCCAGGTCGAGCATCGGCGTGCCAATGTGCTGCGGCGCATCCGGGACGAGCACCGCGTATCCACGTGTTGCCAGGAGTTGCGGGTAGTCGATTTCGAAGGAAATGATTCCGAAGCCGTTTGCAAGGGTCGACCAGTTTTCGCCACCGTACTGCCACGAGATAAGGGGATATCGCGTGCCGGGACGGTATCCCGCCGGCAACAGCAGCGCACCGCGCAGCGAGTCGCCATCGTCGCTTCGCCAGTAGATCAGGCGACGCTCGCCGAACACGTAGGCGTCGAGCTGAGGGTTGATGTGCGTTAGACGGCGGCGATCGCGAAACGTGGAGGATGTGACCCAGATGTCATCCGGGTGGGACACGTCTTCGCGCTCATAGACGAGCACGTCACTGCGTGCGGCCATGCCGAAGGCGATGCGGCTCGAGACGGGCAGCCACTCATCGTCCTCGTACAACATTTGTGCGGCGCCGGAGCGGAGATCGATGCTGGCGATCCCGACCTTCAATGTCGTCGTGTCCAACGTTCGGACCATGATCTCGGGGCGGCCGTTCGGATTCCAGGGTCTCGCGTAGGGGCCGGACGCAATGATGCCGACTGCCCGTCTCCCGGGGACCGTTCCGACCGGTTCGATGCTGTCGCCCCGGACATCGATGTGCCAGAGCGTGTCGCTGCCTAACGCAAAGATGGTCGATCCGTCGGCGCTCCACATCGGCGGGCTGAGATCATCGCTGAAGTCCGCGTGCCGCCCCCGCGTCGCGATGCGTGTCGTGCCGGCGGCGACGTCCACGATGTAGCAGTCACCGGTCGGCAGGGGGTGGTTTGGGCGATCCTCCATCTCGAAGCTGTATGGCTTGGTGGTGAACGCGAGTCGATCGCCGTCCGGCGACCAGCTCACCGGTGGACTCCACCAGTGCAGCACCCGAGACGCGAGACGCTGTATGCGGCCCGTCGAAATGTCCGCGACGCTGACGTCAAAGACGTTCGCGATCTCTGGCGACTGCACCGCACCGGTGACCGTCGTAAACGCGATGCGTCGGCCTGTGGGAGACAACCAATAGCGCATGACAGAGATTCGCCGAACGACCCGACGCACGCGGCCGCTCGACACGGACACCAGTGCGAGATCGGCGTTCGCACGTTGGCCAGCGACGGCGATTCCGCGCGAGGTATCGGTCGCGCCGATATTCGCCGTCAACACAGTCGCCGTCGGCGTGCTATCGTTAGGCCGCCAGGCTGCAGCCCGGGCGAGACTGTCCGGCGTGCCTTCGATCGTGTCGCCTTCGGGAAGTACCTTGAGCAATAACGCGCTGCCATCGGGCGTCCACTGGGGCGCCTCATGAGCGAAAAACGGATGCGCAACCACGTCGGACACGCGCCGCACCGTCGCGGTGTTGCGATCCCACACCCACAGGCGCTCGACGCCATCGCGATCACTGTAGAACGCGAGTTGCGCACCGTCCGGAGACCAGACACCGTCCCAACTGCCTCCGGCCGGACCGGTCAAGTCGCGCATTTCACCCGTTCTCGTGTTCGCGATCCACAGCTCCGCGCCCTCGGCGGCCCTGGGAGCTCCTGTCCGCATGTACTCGATTGCATCGTCGGTATGCGTCCGTCGTTTCTCAGGATTCGTAATCGTGTACGCCACCCACTCGCCATCTGGCGACAGCGAAATCGGTGAAAGACCCATAAACGACCGCGTGGCGATGGCATCGGCGATCGTCAACGGCTTGACCTGCTGTGCTGACGTTGCACGGAAAGCGCTCGTTAGGCATAGAGCAATGACAGGGCACCAGTAACGTGTCTTCATTGGCCGGTGGTGCTCGCACTGTGGGCGAAAATGCGAAACGCGGGCTCGAAGTACCCATCCGGCTCGTCCGGCACGCCGCCATCGAAGTGGAAGCGCAGCACGCGTGGCGGCGTCGTGGCACCAGCACGCAACACGCGATCGGGGCCGGTGTCGAATACCCATGTCGCACCCACGCCGCCGCCACCACTGTCGGCGTTCGCGACCCGAAAATTCGCGAGGCCCATTGCGTGCGACCAGTCGGTCCCGAGGCGATCGACAACGACCTCGATCGGCCCCCACACGGTAAGGCGCGTCGGATTCTTCACCTGCATCGTGACCTCGAGCGTGCCGCGCGTGAAGTCGATCGCCGGGTGGCTCATGACGAAGGTGAGTTCCTGCGTGACATCCACACGCCCCGATGGCACGGGCGCAGCCGCCGAGCCGGCCATCTTCTGCTCGTTATGGTTCCGCACCGCGGCCAAGACGGCCGAGTCGACCACGAACGCGGTATGCCAGAGCTGAAGCGTTCCCGTCGCGCCGTTGATCCACGCGGCGTGGAACACGCCATCGGCATCGGCAGCGAGTCCCTGGGTGTCGCCGCCGTTGGGAAACCGCGTCGGGATGAATGCGGTTAGCCCGAACCCGGGACGCGGGCGATCCGGCTCGGTCCAGTGGTCATACTCGTACCAGGTGCGGAGCACCCAGTTGCTCGGAGCGTTCGTGCACGTCGGCGCGGTGCTCAACCTCGCGTTAGGCAGAAACGATGCGCCGCCATCGATGGAAATTGCGCCGTAGAGACGCCAGCAGCGGTTCCGCGGATCGTCGCGCCGGTCGTTCCAGATCACGCCAACGATCCCGTCTCTGGTGACGGCGAGCGCGGCGTTTCCTGGATCGTGGCCCGAGGTATCGTCACTCACAGTTGTGGTGTTCCACGTCTTCCCGACGTCGCTCGAGTAGGCGAGCCGCACCACGTAGGCGCGGCGAGCGATGTCCCAGTCGGTGTACACCAGATAGAGTCGGCCACGAAACGTGCCTCGCGACTGATCGAGCGCCGCGCGTGGCGCACCGAGCGCCTGGCTATTTGCATAGTTCACCACCCAATGCGCGCGAGGGCCCTCGCGCATCGCGAAGAACGATCGCCCTCCGTCGTCCGAGACGAGGACTCGGAACGCGTTGGTCATCACCGAATCTTTCTTGAATCGCGGTATCGAGTCACGCATGTCGAGCCGACTGTTGAACGGCATGACGAGCACACCGTCGGGCGTGACGACCATGTCAGTCAGGAGGCCTCGGATCGGCGCGGTTGGGTCAGGCCCGCCCAGATCACGCGAGATGATCGCTGGATAACTGAAGCTCCGGCCATCATCCGTCGAGTGGCTGAGCAGGAAGCCGTTGTAGAGACCCGCTATGTAGATCGTTCCATCGAGATCCGTACCCGTCGTATCAAACGTCATGTACGGACGGTCGCGGTAGTTCATCACTTGCGGGTGCTGCCACGTGCGTCCACCGTCTGTCGACCGGCTGACAGCAGTCACGGAGTGGCCTCCCTGTTCCGTGCCCACACCGAACAGCGCCGTTCCGTCGCGCGTGATGTGGACGATGGGATCGCCACCCAGGGCGAGCATGCTGTCGCGCGGAGCGATTCGTGATTCCACCCAGTGACGGCCGGCATCGAACGTCGCATAGACCCCCGCGCCTAACCGGCCATCGGCAAGCGCGACCGTCGAAGCGGCGATCATGTGTCGCGAATCACGCGGATCGACGGCGAGAAAGCTCTCGACGTGCGGCCGGTTCCGACGCGCGATAGAGATCTGCTGCGACTGCACGACCCGGATCGCCGGCCCGCTCTGCGCGACGACTGCACCGGACACGGTGCACGTATACAGCAATGCGATGATGACCCACACCCGGATTTGCGTGAGATCCTGCATTGGCCTAACTCGCATGGACACGTCTCCTATCGATGCAAATGGCATCCGTTTAGTAGTGGAGCCGAACGCCGACCATCGAGATGCGGCCCTGAATCGGTGTCAGGTTGGACTGCTCGCTCGGATTGACGTTCGCCACGTTCTCGATGCTCACGAACGCAGTCGTGCTGCTGGATAGTGCGTGTGAAACGCCGAGGTTGAGCTTTGTGAATGCCGGATATTCGGTCCAGTAATCGCGAAGCGTGCTGCGGGACGGGTCGGTGAAGAACGCGCGGTCGTCGTAGTTCGTGCGCGCACCGACGTAGACGACGCCTAACGTGAGCGTCGTGGCCGCGAGCGCCGACCAGGCAACGCTCGCGCCGGCCGTATTGTGGGGAATGCCGAGCACTTGATCGCCGGGCTGCAGGTCGCCGGTGTATGCGGGCCCGAGCGCTTTCACGACGCTCGTCGCATGTGCGAATTGTGCGGTGGCGTTGACAGGTCCCATCTGGAGTCCGGCTTCGAGCTCGATCCCGCGATTCGCGACGCGGCCGACGTTCTCGAATTGCCGAAGCTGCGGTTGCCGGTTTCCGTCGATCAATACGAACTGGATCAGGTCCGTTGCGGTCTGATCGTAATAGCTCGCGCTCAGCGTGATGCGGCCTAACGCTATGTCGACGCCGCCGTCGAAGCCCCGTTGGCGCTCCGGACCGAGTGACTCGTTCGCCAGCGTCTCGATGAACGCATTCTTGGAGTAGCCCTTCTCCAACGGGTTTGGCGGGCGGATAGCCTGACCGTAAGACGCACGCAGCTTGACTGTCGTGCGGCCCAGCGTTCGTGCCCATGACGCGCCGAACCGCGGCGACACAGGCGTGCCGAATCGACTGCCAAAATCGTTGTTGTGTTCGGCGCGCACGCCGAGCGTGAGGAAGACTTGGTCGGCAACGTTCAGTTGAGCCTGGCCGAACACGCCGGTGTTCGTGGTAACGTTCCGCGTCGCGCTGATCGGCGCGGTCGAATCTGGAACGATCTCGCCCGAGTTGGTGTGGGCTCCGGTCGAGTTGAATTGGTTGCTCGTGTACTGGTAGTACTCGACGCCCGCCGTCACTGCACCAGTCAGCGAGGGGGAAATCGGTACGCTGAGCGATGTGTTGTAGCCGACGGACATCTTTCGCAGCTCGCCGACGTAGATGAACATCAGGCTGTCATCCGGCGTAGTGAACCGCGGGCGCGAGTTGTGATCGTCGAACGACAGGCCGTCCACGCCCAAGGTCAGCGTGTGCCGCCAGCGCGCTGTCGCGTCGAACGTTAGGCGGGTGCCCAACGTGGACTGCCGGTACTCCTGCGGCTCGTTTGTCGGCAGCGGGCTCGAGACGCCGGACTTGACAAGAAATGGTGACGCAGCTGTTGCTTCCTGCGTATTCATGAACCGGCCGGACAGGTCCACCGACAGCTTGTCCTGCGCGATGTGCACGGCACCGAAGGCGCTCGGCGTCGAGAGATAGTAGTAGGGCAGCCAGTCACCCGTATGGGTGTACGATCCGCCAATCGTATAGCTGGCCGACGGCGTCCCGCCGTTGATCGTCGCGGAGTACGCCTGGCGCAGCGTGCCGCCGTTTTTGTAGGCGCTCTGCACGTCGCCTAACGAAACGTCGAGATTCACCTCCGGCCGATCGAGCGCGGCGCTGCCATGTTTGGTGAAGATTTGCATCACGCCGCCGATCGCATCCGAGCCATATATTGTTGCCGCCTGCGGGCCACGAATGATCTCGACCCGGTCGATGCTCGCCGGATCAATCATCGCGAAGTCGTCGGACGCGACTTCGATGCCGTCGACGTACACCTTGATCGGGGAACCGGCTGCCAGTGAGCTCGCGCCGCGGACACTGATATTCTCTTGCTCGGCGTACGGGCCGTTGTCGAACGCGAGCGCGGTCGGCACGTACATGCGGATCGCCTGATCGAGATGCCGGAATCCTTGCTGCGCGATTTGGCCACCGTCCACGACCGTCACCGGCGTCGGAATCGCTTTCACTTCCGTCGGGAGGATCGTGCCGGTCACGATCACCTTGTCGAGCGTGCTGGGCGACGGCGTCAGGCGAATCGAAAGCGTGGTGTCCTGACCGTCGGCGAGCACGAGCGATTGCACGTACGGGACATATCCGATCCGGCGCACCTCGAGCTCGTGCGTGCCGCTCTCGATGTCCGCGAGCACGAAGCGCCCATCCTCGCTGGTCAGCACCGCATGCCGCGTATTGCGCAGCGCGACGGTCGCCTGCGCAATGCCGCGCCCGTCCGCGGCATCGATCACTCTCCCCGTTAGGCGGCTGACCGGCGCCGCCGCACGCGCTCGATCGAGCACGATGCGGCCGTGATCCGTAAGGCGAGCGGCGATGTTGGTTCCGCGAAGCGCGATGTCCAGCGCGGTCGCCAGATCCGCGTCGTGGACATCGATCGACGCCCGCCGTTCGACATCGACGACGTCGCTGCTGTACATGAGCGTGCGCCCGGTCTGCTGCGCGATCGCCGTGAGGATGTCGCCCAACCTGGCGTCGCGCATGGTGAGCGTCACCATTCCGCGCCTGGTTGTCGAGTCTTGCATGGCGATGACGGTGCTGGCGACGTCGCGCGTGACATGGGCGACAGCCGGCGCCATCGATGCGCCCTGGGCACCCAGTGGAGTCCGAGAACCGAACAGCGGGACGGCGCACACGACGCGCAGCGCGATGGTACCGACGGCGTAGAAGCGCATGGACGTGCCTCCGGCCCGGGGTGGCGGGCCCGTTGATTTTGGCTTGCGAATTGTGCGATGGCGTCGCCGAGTTACGGCCTAACGATCGTGCGGCGACTGGGAGAACGTGATGGTGCGACCTCGTCGCTCGAATCGAACGTGCATCGGGCCGGCAAGGGCGCGGAGCACGGAGTCGAGCGGCTCTTCGTGGAACGTGCCGGTGAAGCGGCGGTGCGCGAGCGCGGTGTCCGCGACCACGATGTCCGCGTCGTACCAGCGCGACAGTTGGGCGGCAACGTCCCGGAGCGGCGTTTCATCGAAC
>DASVAC010000192.1:0-27011 GCA_036376535.1 Gemmatimonadaceae bacterium
TGAAGCCGTTGCCTTGAATCGCGCTGAAATGGACGAAGACGTCGGGGCCGCCTTCACGCGAGATGAAGCCGTACCCTTTTGCGTCGTTGAACCACTTCACGGTGCCCGTGATGCGAGACATGGTACCTTACCTCTCCCCCTTTGTGGGGTGAAACTGTGATGCGAGATCCCGCTCGAGAGACTGGAACCACTCGGGGTTCCAAGAGCCTGCCCAACGTGATCGTAGGACGAGTCGCAATTTAAACATCCGATTTTGGGGATGCCACGGCGGCATAGCCAAACACTTCATGAATCGGGCCACTCGCGAAAACGCTGCAGCGCGCGGAAGGTCGAGATCTCTGTGCGGCCACGACCTGCCGGCACAGCACGTGGTGCGCGAAGAGCCGCGCCGGCGAACTTAGGCGGCGCCTGCTATGTATCGGGCGATGCGTCCGCAGTTCGCGCAGCGCAGTGTCACGTGTGAGCGCGGAGGAGGAGGTGTCGAGTCTGGATCGCGCACGATATCGCCGGAGCAGGAGGGGCAACTGAGAGGCATTCCGTTCCGATCGTGCGAGATGAGCTGAAGAGCCTGGGCTGGGTTGTAGGTGGCTGGTCGAGGCTTGCGCATTGAGTCCTCCAAAGTGACACACAGCGCCGTCCGTCGGCCGAGGGCGGACGTCGATCAAGCACGGATCGCTGGGCGGCGACCCGTTCACTTCCTCGTCTCACATAGTAGAAACGCTCTTCGGCGCGAGAACGTTGTCGCGCCATCGCGGAACTACGGGAGGGACTGCTTCGACGCGCTCGAGCGCGGCTTCGTTGGCAACGTCGCAGCGTCGGTAAACGCTTCTACCGACGAACAACCGGAAAGTTCCACTCTGTAACTTATTCGCTTGGCGTACCCTGCTGGGTGCAATTAGCCGGTTATAACGAGCTCGGCGTTCAGTTCACATAGACGATCTCGCCTTCGTCGTCGATCCCAAGCTCCTGCTGCATTCCGCACACGCCGCACACCTTCACCGCGTGCCACGCCTCGCCGAGCTCGTCTCGCAAGGCGGCGCTGGCCGGTTTGATCGTGAGCTTCTTGTAGCTGTACTCGCCACAGTTCTCACAGGCGTGCGCTTTGGCGATTCGCTCGGCGCGATCGCGTGAGATCTTGGCCAACGCGCTACTCCTTCGCTGCGGGTGGCGGTGTCACGGGCGGCGTCGGTGCGTTGTTGGTCGATGAGATCGCTGTGCGGGCGGCCGGTGTCGAGTCCGGCGCAGCGGGCGCGCGTTCGCCGACGCCGGTGCGCGCCATGAGCTCGCGGAGTCCGCCTAACGCGCCCATCACCCCGGCGGCTTCGGCAGGCAGGAAGATGGTCGATCCTTTGCCCTGTGTGAGCGCTGGCAGCGCCTCGAGATACTTGAGTCCGAGCAGATAGAGCGCGACGTCCGCGGCGGGCATCGCGGCGCTGATGCGCTGGATCGCCAGTGCTTCCGCGTCGGCCATGGCTAACCGAGCTTGCGCCTGGCCTTTCGCCCGCAGCACCGCCGCCTCCATTTCACCTTGGGCGCGGCTCACTTGGGATTGTTGCACGCCCTCGGCCTCGAGAATCGCGGCGCGCTTCGATGCTTCGGCGTTGGTGACCGCGGCCCGACGCTCGCGCTCGGCGCGCATCTGCAGCTCCATCGATTGCTGGATGTCACGCGGCGGCTCGATGGCTTGCAACTCGACGCGCGTGACATCGACGCCCCATCCGATGGACGCTTCCTCGATGATCTCGCGCATGCGCTTGTTGATCTGATCGCGGCTGGCGAGCGTGCTGTCGAGCTCCATCTCGCCGACGATGTTGCGCAGCGTGGTGCGCGTCAGCGTCTCGAGTGCGAACGGGAGATTCTGGACGGCGTATGTCGCCTTCTGCGGATCGGCGATGCGATAGTACAGGACGGCGTCGATGTCGATGGTCACGTTGTCTTTCGTGATCACCGGCTGGCTCGGGAAGTTGAGCACTTGCTCGCGCAGGTCGATGCGCGTGGTGGATCCCGAAACGAGGCGCTTGGCACCGCTCGGATCGCTCATGGCGTAGCGCACGTCGATGGCGCGCGGGCGCTCGACGAACGGCAGCAGGATGTTGAGGCCCGACCGCGCGATACGATTGAACCTGCCTAACCGTTCGATGACCATCACCTCGGCCTGACCCACCACGCGGAAAATGCGTGAGGCGCCGTACAGCGCGATCACGATGATGAAAGCGATCACGATGGCAGTCATGGAGACTCCGGTCGAGAATTGGCGGAAAGAGTCGGTGGTCAGCGCGTGCCGTTCGTATGGTCGACCCAGCGGGCGATGAAGACGTTCGTCTCGTGCGGGTCGGGCGCATTCCGGCTCGACGCCCACACCAGGGATCGTCCGTCGGGACTGAATTGCGGGAACCCATCGAACCCCGGATCGGTCGTGATCTGTTCCAGTCCGGAGCCGTCGACGTTCACCACATACAGATCGAAGTTGCCGCTGTGCGGATTCTTGTAGTTGGACGAGAAGATGATGCGCGAGCCGTCGGGTGTGAAGTACGGGGCGAAGTTGGCGCCGCCCAGATGCGTGATCTGATGCTGATCGCTGCCGTCCGCGTTCATCACCCAGATCTCCATCTTGTTGGGCCTCACGATCCGTTGGGCGAGCAACGCGCGGTACTCGGCGAGCTCGGTGGAATCGGTGGGGTGGTTGGCGCGGTACACGATCTTCGTGCCGTCGGGCGAGAAGAACGCGCCGCCATCGTAGCCCGGCGTATCCGTGAGGCGGCGCACGTGCGTGCCGTCGACGTCCATCGCATAGAGATCGAGGTCGCCGTCCTTGAGCGACGTGAACACGATCGTTCGGCCGTCGGGCGACAGCGTGCCCTCGGCGGTGTACACGCCGTAGCTCGTTAGGCGCTGCAGGTTCGACCCGTCGGCGTTGGCCGTGTAGATGTCGAACGGATCCAGTCCCCACACATAGCCTTTCGACGGATCGGGCTTGGGCGGACACGCGGTGTCGGCGGCGTGCGTCGACGCGAAGAAAATCCGCTTGTCGTACGCGAAGAAGTAGCCGCAGGTCGTCTTGCCCGTGCCGGTCGACACGCGGTGCACGCTAGAGCCGTCGATGTTCATGATGTACTGCTGATCGCAGCTGCGTCCGTCTCGCGTGGACTGGAAGATCAGCTGCTTCCCGTCGTGGCTGAAGTACGCCTCGGCGTTGGCGCCGCCGTGCGTGAGCTGCCGGATGTCCGCGAGATGCGGTTCGTACGCAACGGGCACCGCCGGCGCCACTGTTGTGTTAGGCGCGGGGTGCCCACATGCGACCGCGGCCACGAGCGTGGCCGCGGCAACTCCGAGTGGGGCTCTCATGCCCCCAAACTTACCGCTTCTCGGGCGCGCTCGCTTGAGCCATCGAGAACAGGTCCTTCTGCGTCGCGCCCTTGCTCAGCAATGCCATCGCGCGCTGCAATTGCTTGTCGTCGGGAATCTGGCGGCGGAACTCCGTCGAATCCCCGAACGCGAGCTCGGCGACCTGGTTGCCGATCCAACGATCGATCAGCGGCGCGGCCGAATCGTACTGGGCGCGGTCGACCGTGATCTTCGCAGCTTGCAGGCGGCGGTAGAGCTCATTGCGCCACTCTGGTTTCACCGTGAACGTCGGCGACACCGTGCTCTTGAGCTGCAGCGCGTAGCTGTACAACACGCCGCGAACCGCCGGATACTTGGGCGCGATCGCCTTGAAGAATTGCTGCTCGGGCGTGCTGATCGTGTCGTCCGGCACGATCACGTCAGGCGTGATGCCACCGCCACCGTACACGGTGCGCCCCGCGTCGCTGCGATACGCCGGGCGATTCTGCTTCACTGATTCCTTCTCGAGCGAGTCGGGCGGCGCCTCGGTCGCTGCACTCGCCTGCACGTCCTCCGGGTTTGCCGGCTTTCGATTCTTCTGTATGGAGCGACCACTCGGCGTGTACCACTTTCCGGTCGTGAGCTTGAGCGCCCAACCGCCGTCGATCGGGAAGACCGTTTGCACGAGTCCTTTGCCGAACGACGTGGTGCCGACGACCAATGCGCGGTCGTGGTCCTGCAGCGCACCCGTGACGATCTCCGCGGCGGATGCGGAGTAACCGTCTACCATGACAACGAGCGGTATGTTCTGAATGTGTTCGTCATCGTGCGCCGAGTAGACCTGCGGCGGACCCTGACGCATGCGGACGCTCGCGATCTGTTGTCCGCTCTTGAGGAAAAGATCTGCGACCTGCAGTCCCTGGTCGAGAATACCGCCCGGATTGTTGCGTAGGTCGAGCACGATCGACTTGGCTCCCTGCTTCACCAACCCGTTGACGGCGTTCTGGAGCTCGTCGGCCGCGTCTTCGTTGAACGTCTGCAGCGGGATGTACGCGATCTTGTCGTTCAGCATGAGCGCGTACGGCACTGCGGGTACGTGAATCTCCGCGCGCGTGAACGTGTAGTCGATCGGCTCACTCACGCCCGGCCGAGAGAAGCGCACTTTGACTTGTGTGCCGACGGTCCCGATCAGGACATCGGAGACCTGCTGCGACGACCAACCGCGCGTCGACGCGGTGTCGATGCCGATTATGTGATCGCCGTCTTGCACGCCGGCTGTCTGCGCGGGACTGTGCGAAAAGACGTGGACGACGACGATCTGTCCGTCCTGATTCTCGATCTGCATCCCGATGCCGCCGTAGCGACCGGTCGATTGCGTCGAGAACCGTTTGAGCTCAGTAGGTGAGAAGAGCTCGGAATATGGGTCGCGAAGCTGCGACACCAGTCCGCGCGCGGCTTTCTCGTACAGCGCGGATGCATCTACCGTGTCGACGAAGCGGTCGGACACGAGCGACATGACCTGGTCGAACACGCGGGCACCGTCGTGCGCCGCGCGCTCCCGGAACGAAAACCCGCCGATGACGACGGGGAGGAGTAGGGCGCCAGCGACGACAGTCGCCCGGAGTCGACGAGTCATGGGACCATCCCGGTGGAGGGGACGACGCGCCGGAACGCCGACGCGTCTGCTCTAAAAGATACGACTTCAGGTCTCGAATCGTTCCTCGAGCCCATCCCTCCGTTCCGCACCGCTCATGCCGTGCCGAACGGTGCTCCCCCCGCGGATCCGCCGTTTCCGCCTGCCTCATTACCCGTGGCGAGCAGCTGCTTCCACGTGAGCTCCGGTCCTTTCCGGAAGCCCTTCTGCGTGATCTTCACGCCTTCGGGGGAGATCGCGACCATGTACGCTTGTCCTTCGATCTCGATCTCGCGCTTGAGCGTTTTCTCCAGCTTGGTCGCCATGTGTTGCTCTCCGTGGAGTCAGGATGGAAACGAGAGGTGACGGCATTCACTGCCGTGCATCAGGTCGCCCGCGCCGACAAAACATAATCAACGAACCATTCGCGCCGGTGCTGGCGTACCGCGACATCGCGGAGCAGGCCTGCAGCCAACAGCATCTCGTGGGCCGGTTGAAGCACTCGCTGCAGGTGAGAGGGGTAGCGTTGGGCGAGCGGAATTCGTTCGGCGAGCTCTGCAAGACCCACTCGCCAGGTCAAATTGTCCTCTTCTCGCGCCACCTCCATCAATCGGTACAGCCGCCGAGCTACCGGTGATGACAAGGCCTGATAGTGCGGGGCCGACAGCGATACGACGTAACCGGCCGCAATGTTGGCGCGGGGCCCAGCCGCGAGCGTGACCACAGCCTCGCCGGGCTCGGCCGCCGCGATCGACGGGAACAACGTGAGTTGATCGCGGTCCAGCATTCGACGGCGCTCGATGAACACGGCGCTCAATACGTTGAAGCGGCTTTCGACGCTCGATCCGGTCGTCGCATCGAAGTACGCGCCCTGCGACTCGAGTGTCGTGTGATTCAGTCGCGCGAGCGCAGAGCGCAGCTGTTCGTAGGTGCGGCCGTCCACGCGCCGGCCGATCGAGCGAAGAAATGCGTGGAGTGTGAAGCGCACCGTCCCGTCGGCTGGCGCGCCGATGTCGTGATAGCGGTGCCAGAGCTCGACGTACACGTCCTGGTCGAACGTGCCGGGCAGCCGGTCGCCCGGACGAGGGAGGACGCGCCAGCGCCCGCCCGAAGGCGGCGAGTAAGCGATTGCGGAATCGTCGGCCGAGTCGCTGAGACGAAACAGCGGCAGCGCTTCGAGCGAACGGTCGAGCGCGATGATGCGGGTAGTGATTCGTCGTCGCGCCGCGAGACTCATGCTCTAAGGTACGGGTAGGCAGGCATGACGGGCCAGATGACTCCGATGGTTCGTGCGTCATCCGAGTCGGATCACCTGTCCGCTAACGGCGCGTGAGGCGTCCGAGCAAAGCCACGACACCGCGGCGGCGACATCTTCGCGCTCCACGTATCGGGTTTTGTCGCCCATGGTGGAGAGATTCGCTTCGGTGCGAATGGCGGTCGGCGCGAGTGCGTTTGCGCGCACGCCATTCGCGCGTTCTTCCTCGCCGACGGCGCGCATGAGTGCGATGACGCTGCTCTTTGCGGCGGCATACGCCCACATGCGCGCGACGTTCGCACCGGGGAGCGCAGCAGCCGATGCGAAGTAGACGATGGATCCGCGCGCCGGCCTGAGGAGCGGCAGGAACGCGCGCGTGGCCAGATACGCGGTTGTGACGTTGATCGTGCGCTGCGTGTTCCACACATCGACGGTGCTCTCGGCGACGGGTCCCGACATGCCGAATCCGCCGGCGATGTTGACGAGCGCGTCGAGTTGCGGCGGCGATCCGGCGATTGCGGAGACGTTACGGGCGAGTGTTGCGACCTGCGCTTCATCGGACAAGTCGCACACGAACGATTCGGCGTCGTGTCCCGCGGCGTGGAGATCATCAACGCGTGCTTTGGCTTCATCGGCGCTGCGCGCGACAGCGATGATGCGCATCCCGTTCTCGGCGAGGATGCGCGCGATCACTTCACCGGTTTGTCCCGTCCGGCCGATGCCGGTCACCACCGCCAGTCGACGCGCGTTCTGCGTCATTGCCCCGTTCCGGTTTGCACCGCGTGAGCATGGGGCGGACGACGCGATGTGGCAAGGCCGTTCCTCCCTGCTCTACGACATTGCGGGATAGCTTAGAGCATGGCCAGCCGCTCCGATGGCGCGCTCATGCGCCTCTTTCATCCGATCGTGCGTGCGTGGTTTCGCGACGCGTTCGGAGGCCCGAGCGAGCCGCAGCGATTGGGCTGGCCGGCGATCGCGAGCGGCGCGCACACGCTGATTCAGGCACCGACGGGTACGGGCAAGACGCTGTCGGCGTTCTTGTGGGAGATCGACCGGCTGATCGCACGCGAGCTCGAGGCGCCGCTGCCTAACGCGGTGCAGATCCTGTACATCTCGCCGCTCAAGGCGCTGAGCAACGACATCCATCGCAATCTCGAGGTGCCGCTCACCGAGCTGCGGCTGCGCTTCGAGGAGAGCGGGCAAGCGTTCCCCGAGATTCGCGTCGCGGTTCGGACCGGCGACACGCCGGCCGGCGCGCGCGCCCGCATGGTGCGCCGAGCGCCGCACATTCTGATCACGACGCCCGAGTCGCTGCACATCATGCTGACGACGGTCAAGGGTCGCGGGATGTTCTCGATGGTGCGGGCGGTGATCGTGGATGAGATTCACGCGGTCGCGGGGACGAAGCGCGGCGCGCACCTGGCGTTGTCGCTCGAGCGCCTCGAGGCGTTGTGCGAAACGCTGCCGCAGCGCATCGGCCTGTCGGCGACGCAGCGTCCGTTAGACGAAATCGCCCGCTATCTCGGCGGGTGCGCGTCGCGAGGCGATGGGGAGCCGCCGGTGTTTCGACCGGTGAGCATCATCGACTGCGGGTTGGTGAAGCGGATGGCGCTGGAGATTGCGTCGCCGGCGCCGGAGGGCACGATGGTGCCGGGCGGGGTGTGGCCGCGCGTGGCGGAGCTCGCGTTGGCGCAGATTCGCGGCGCGCGGACGACGCTCGTGTTCGTGAACAACCGCGGGCAAGCGGAGCGCATGGCGGCGCGGATCAACACGCTCGCGGGCGAGGAGCTGGCGCGTCCGTATCACGGGTCGTTGTCGCGCGAGCGACGGCTCGGGTTGGAGCGGTCGCTCAAGGCGGGCGAAGTCCGCGCGCTGGTGACGACGAGCTCCCTCGAGCTCGGCATCGACATCGGCTCGGTTGATCTGGTGCTGCAGCTGCAGAGTCCCAAGCGCGTGTCCGCGGGGCTGCAGCGTGTGGGGCGCGCGGGCCATTCGTTAGGCGAATCGAGCCATGGCGTGTTCGTGCCGACGTTCCGCGACGATCTGCTGGAGATGGCGGCGATCGTGGAAGCGATGCGCGAGGGCGAGGTCGAGCCGACGCGCGTCCCGCAGAACGCGCTCGACGTGCTGGCGCAAATGCTCGTGGCCATGGCGTCGGTGGACGATTGGCCGACGTCGGATGCATTCGCGCTCGTGCGCCGCGCGTACCCGTACCACAAGCTGGGGCGCGCGGCGTTCGACGAGGTGCTCTCGATGCTGTCCGGCCAGTATCCGGCCGAGGTGACGGCGGACATGCAGCCGCGGCTCACGTGGGACCGGGTCGCCGACCAGATCCGCGGCACGCGCGCGAGCCGGCTGCTGGCGGTGGTGTCGGGCGGCACGATTCCGGACCGCGGGCTCTATACGGCGGTGTTGCCGGACCGCACGCGGTTAGGCGAGCTGGACGAAGAGTTCGTGCACGAGTCGCGCGTCGGCGACGTGTTTCAGTTAGGATCGGCCACCTGGCGGATCGGGGCGATCGAGCACGATCGGGTGATCGTGACGCCGGCGCCCGGCGCGCCGGCGCGCATGCCCTTCTGGCACGGCGAGTACGCGGCGCGGGCCGCGTCGATCGGACGGCGGGTGGGTGCGCTGCGGCGCGAGCTCGCCGCGATGGCGCCCGAGGATGACGCCGCCGTCGGGGCGCTCGCCACCCGGTTAGGCGCCGACCTCGCGGCCACGAGCGAGCTTCGCGAGTACGTGGCCGAGCAGCGCGCGGCCACCGGCGTGGTCCCCGATGAGCGCACGGTGGTCGTGGAACGCTTCCACGACGAGATGGGCGCGGTGCGCATCGTGGTCCACTCCGTGTTCGGCGGGCGCGTGAACGCGCCGTGGGGCATGGCGCTCGCGCAGCGCGTGCGCGACGCGCTCGGCGCCGGGGACTGCCAGGTGCAAACGAGCGACGACGGCATTCTGCTGCGGTTGCCCGAGACCGGCGCGAGCCTCGACGTGCCCTCGCTGCTCCGCCTAACGGCAGGCGACGCCGAGCACCGGCTGGTCGACGAGATCGGCAGCACGTCGCTCTTCGGCGCGCGGTTCCGGATGAACGCCGCGCGCTCGCTGGTGTTGGCGCGCGGCGGCGCGCGCCGGCGCATGCCGCTCTGGCTCCAGCGCCTGCGCGCGCTGGACCTGCTGGATGCGGTGCGCGGCTTCCCGACGTTCCCGCTGCTCGTCGAGACATATCGCGAGGTGCTCGATGACGCGTTCGACCTCCCGGCGCTGCGCGACGTGCTCGAGGCGATCGGCGCGGGCCGCATCACCGTGCGCAGCGTCGAGACCGACGGACCGTCGCCGTTCGCGGCGGGCCTGCAACTGGGCTTCGTGATGGACTGGCTCTACGCCGACGACTCGCCGCGGGCCGAGCGCACCGCGGCGCTGCTATCGGTGGACCGGGCTCTGTTAGGCGACGTGCTGGCCGACGGTTTGTTGGGCGGCGAGGCCGAGGACGACGCGCGGCGCGCGCTCGAGGACGTCGTGGCCGATCGGCGCGGTACGTCCGAACGGCGCCGCGCCCGCAGCGCCGACGAGCTCGCGCACCTGCTCGATCGCGCCGGCGACCTCACCATCGACGAGCTGCGCGAGCGCACATCGGCGCCCGATGCGTGGGCCGCGTCGCGCGATCCCATCGACGAGCTGGTCGCGAGCGGACGCGTCATCGTGATTCCGTTCCCGGCCGCGAAGCCTGCGCTCCAGTGGCGCGCGATCCTCGTCGAGACCTTTCCGCGGTACGCGTCGGCGTTCGGCGAGGAGACGCTCGATCGCGTGCGCGCCGGTCCAGCGCTCGCGGACACGGCCGCCGATGTCGTCGTGCCCGGCGCGTTCCGGCACGCATCGCTGGAGGCACGTGCGGCCAAACGCGAGATCCTCGCCAAGTTCGTGTCGCTCGCGGGCCCGGTGACCACAAGCGAAATCGTCGAGCGCTACGGCTGGAGCGACGACTGGGTGGCGAGCGTGCTCACCGACTGGGAGCGCGCGGGCCGTCTCGTGCGTGGCCGCTTCCGGCGCGAGGTGCGAGAGATCGAGTGGTGCACAGCCGGCATCGTCGAACGGGCGCGCCGCCGTGCGCTGGCTACTCTGCGCCGGCAAATTCGCGCCGTCGATCTCGGCACCTTCGGCGCCTTTCTCCGACGCTGGCAGCACGTCGATCCGCGCGACCGCCTAACGGGCTCATCCGGACTCGAGGCGGCGCTGCACCAGTTGTCGGGCCTGCCGCAGCCGCCGGATCGTTGGGAGCGCGACACGCTGCCATCGCGTCTGGATCGGTACGAGCCGGCGTGGCTGTCGCAGCTCGCGTCATCGGGCGAGCTCGAATGGGCCGGCAGCGCGCGGCAGAAGGACGCGGGCGCCACGACGCTCGCGGCGATTCGATTTTTCCCGCGCGGCGAGGAGAGCATTTGGCTCTCGGCCGCGCCGGGGCCACTCACGCCCGATGCCCAACGCATTCGCGATGTGCTTGTCCAGCGCGGCGCGTCGTTCTTCGGCGACCTGGCGCCCGCAACGGAGCTCGGTCCTGCGGCCGTTCGCGACGCGCTGCGCGAGCTCGTCGCAGCCGGTGTGGCTACGAACGACACGGTCGAAGCGATGCGGGAAATCGTGAGGATGCGACCGCTGCCGCAGCGAGAGGCTCCGTCCGACGCATCGCGATGGCCGTCGGAAATCTCCGGCCTGCCGGAGTCCCCGGTCGTGCAACGTCGCGTGTCCGCGTACCGGCTACCCAAATGGCGACGACCCGACATGCCCGGTCCTCGCAGCGGATGGGTAGGCCGCTGGTCGTTGATCGCCGTGGACGACGCGGATAAACCGCCCGACGATGAGCACGCCGAAATAGTGGCGCGACGCTGGCTCGATCGATACGGTGTCGTCACGAGCGATTGGTGGCGGCGTGAGCGTCCGCCCGTCTCGTGGCGCTCGATTTACCGCGAGCTCAAGCGGCTCGAGCAGCGCGGAGAAGTGCGTCGCGGGTATTTCGTGGAAGGACTGGCCGGAGCGCAGTTCGCGGTGCCCGCCGCGGTCGAGCTGCTGCGCGGCGTGCGCGAGGAGACGACGGGCAAGGACCCGCCGACGGTGGCGCTCGCAGCCTCGGATCCGGCGAACGTGTTCAACCTGGCCCTGCCGACGCGCACGACGACGCCGCTCGAGCACCCCAAGGGTCGCGGCGCCGTGCTCGTGGTGTGCGGCTCGTCGGTGATCCTGTCCGCCGAGTATGCGGGCCAGCGGGTCACTGTGCGGGCCGACGCCGACGAGGCGGACGTGACGGCGGCCGCGCGGCTCCTGGCAGAGTACGTGCAGCGGCGCCGGTCGTCGACAGGCCTAACGCGACGCCGGTGCATCGTCGAGCGGATCGACGGCGCCCCGGCGGCGGCGAGCGGGTGGGCCGGTGCGTTCGCCGCGGCGGGCTATCGCCGGATTCCGCGCGGCTTCGAGTTCGAGCCGCTCGCGCGCTGAGGCGCGCCCGGCGCACGCCTCACGAGCGACGTCAGCGGATGTCGTCGCGGCCTAACGTCGCCCGCACGGCCTCGCGCATCGCGATCACCGCATCGTCGCGGGATGCCGGTGAGTCGTCGCGGACGTGGAGTTCGATCCCGTTGGCCACGGTGATGCGGTGCCACACGCCTTCGGTGGCCGCATCCTGCGCCACCGCGGTGTCGGTGCCCATCGTGAGCGCCGGCGCCAACGACGCCGCGACGCGGCGCTCGAGCGCGTCGCCCGTGAGCTCGCGCATTTCGTCGCGAATCTTCTCCAGCGGTTGCCCTTCGCGCTGGCGGATCTTCACGAACAGCAGCTGGAGCAGATGGCGGTAGCCGTAGGTGGCCGACGTCCCCGTACCTTCCGGCCTATCCAGGAGACCGCTCGCCACGTAGTAGCGCACCGCTCGCGCACTGGGCTCGGCGCGAGCCGCGGCGTTGGTTGGGCGCATCGCTGCCGCGTTCACGAGCGAGGTCGCGTGGCCGGCCAGTCCGCGAGCATTCCACGGCGCGTGCCGACCGTGTGCTCTGAGCAGCGGGACTGGTGAATCAGCCATGGGCAAAGAATAACGGACGCGCCAGTTACGCGACAGGAGCGCGTGTGTGGAGACTGAGAAACGACGAGCGGCGAGGCGCAGGGCGCCTCGCCGCGACGTTGCTTCCCGAAAGTGGATCTACTTTCTCTTGCGGGCGCCGGCCTTACGACCTGCCTTCTTCGCCGACGACTTCTTGCGCGCTGCCTTCTTCCCTGCCGACTTCTTCTTCGCTGCAGCGCGATGCGGCGCCTTCTTGGCCGCCTTCTTCTTCGCCTTTTTGGCCGCGGGCTTTGGTGCGGCCTTCTTTGCGGCCGGAGCCGGTTTTGCCGCGGGCGCCTTCGCAGCCGGAGGCGCCGCCTTCTTTGCCGGCGGACGACTCGCGGACCCCATTCCGCCCGCCGACGGCGTGGCCGGCGTGCTGACGATCGTTACTTCTTCCTCGACCTCGGCACCGTCTTCCTCCACCCCACCCTCTTCGTCTTCCTCGTCCTCGTCGGTGCTGTCCCACAGATCATCGCTATGGGTCTTCATGCCCCAGCCGCTCGTCTCTTCCTCCTCCTCATCATCATACGACGAGCCGCCGCCACCGTATCCGATATCCTCTTCGTCGTCATCGTGCTCGGAGAGGTGGAGCTTCTCGTTGTACTCGTCACCGCGCGGCATGATTGCCTCCTGTCGTGTTGTCGCGTAGCACGTGGTGCTGCGGGTAATTGCTCGTTGAAGGTATTGAGGGGGGAGCTCGTCGCCTTACGTCACGCACCCCCCGCCAGAAGCTCCCAATACAACACATCTCCCGATCCGTCAAGACGAGGGCCAACCGAGCGCGGTGCCCACGGCTCCAACCGCCTCACGCAGACCCGAGATGGCGTGCGAACACGCATCCCGGGTCCCGTTGGTCAGTCACCAGTGGCCGGCAGCGGAGCGCCTTCGGCCTGCTGCGGCTCGAACGCATGGAAGCGCCGCTGCAACGAATCGAGGTAGGTGTAGATCACCGGCGTGACATAGAGTGTCACCAGCTGCGAGAACGCGAGGCCGCCGCACACTGCGATGCCGAGGGGTCGCCGCGACTCCGCGCCCGCGCCCGTGCCGAGCGCGATCGGCAGAGTGCCCATCAAAGCGGCCATCGTGGTCATCATAATTGGGCGGAAGCGGACGGAGCAGGCCTCGAGGATCGCGTCGTGCGCCGACTTCCCCCTCCCTCGCTCGGCTTCGATGGCGAAGTCGATCATCATGATCGCGTTCTTCTTAACCAACCCGATCAGCATGATGATGCCGACGAACGCGTAGATGCTCAGATCGGTGTGAAAGATGAAGAGCGAGAGCAACGCGCCGAATCCGGCGAATGGCAACCCGGACAAAATTGTGAGCGGATGAACGAAGCTCTCGTAGAGGATGCCGAGCACGATGTAGATGACGACGACGGCCAGCACGAGAAGGCCCAACAATCCGGCCTGTGCTTGTTGGAACGCCTGCGCCGTTCCGGAGAACGCCGTCGACACGCTCGCTGGAAGAATCTCGATGGCGGCTTGCTGCACGCGCGCGACTGCGTCGCCCAACGCAACGCCGGGCGCGAGGTTGAACGACAACGTCACCGACGGCAGTTGTCCCGAGTGATTCACGGTGAGCGGGCCAATGTCCGGCGACAGGTGCGCCACCGCCGACAGCGGCACGAGATCGCCGCTGCTCGACTTCACGTACAGGAGGTTGAGCGCCGACAGATCGCGTTGGTACTGGTCCTCGAGCTCCATGACGACCCAGTACTGGTTGTTCGACGTGTAGATCGTCGACACCTGCGCCTGACCGTACGCGTCGTACAGCGCGTTCTCGATCTGCGACGCGCTCACGCCTAACGACGACGCACGGTCACGATCGATCGCGACGTTCACCTGGGGGTTCTTGATCTGCAGGTCGGTGGTGACATCCTGCAGACCAGGAATGTTCTCCATGCGCGCCAGCAGCTTGTTCGACGATGCATACAGCGTTTGGATGTCGGCGCTCTGCAGCGTGAATTGATAGTCGCTCTTGGTCGAGTGTCCGCCAATGTTGATCGGTGGCGGATTCTGGAGATACACGCGCATGCCGGTGAGCGACGCGAATTTCTTTTCCTCCTCCTGCAAAATCTGGTCGGCGCTCAGCGTGCGCTGATCGAGGGGCTTGAGGTGCAGCAGCACACGACCATCGTTGATCGTGTTATTCGGCCCGCCCGTGCCTACGGAAACCATGTAATCGGAGACGTTCGGATCCGCCTGGATGATCTTCGACACCTGCTCCGAATGCGTGACCATGGCGTCGAACGACGTGCCCTCCGCCGCTTCAGTCGTTCCGTGCAGGAAGCTCTGGTCCTCGCTGGGCAGGAAGCCTTTAGGCGTTACGACTGCGAGCACCCCCGTGCCGACCAATATCAGACCGGCAAACACGAGCACCTTGCGGCGGTGGTCCATCGCGCTGCGCAGTGTCCGCTCGTAGCCGGCGAGCACACGGTCATAGATTCGCTCGGTCGCGTTGAAGAACCGGCCGTGCTCCTCGCCGTGGTGCGACTTGAGGAATCGGCTGCACAACATCGGCGTGAGCGTGAGCGAGACGAAGCCCGAGACCAGAATGGCGACGCCGATCGTCACCGCGAACTCGTGGAACAGGCGGCCGATGAGACCGCCCATGAACAGAATCGGGATGAACACCGCCACGAGCGACATCGTCATCGACAAGATCGTGAAGCCGATCTCGCGCGACCCATCGAGCGCGGCCTGGAACACCGGCTCGCCCATCTCGATGTGCCTAACGATGTTCTCGAGCATGACGATGGCGTCGTCCACGACGAAGCCCACCGACAGCGTGAGCGCCATCAGCGACAGGTTGTCCAGACTGTAATTCAGCAGATACATCACGGCGAACGTGCCGACTAACGACATCGGCAGTGCGAGGCTCGGAATCACGGTCGCCGAGATGTTCCTGAGGAACAGGAAGATCACGAGGACGACCAGGCACAGCGTGATGAAGAGCGTGAACTTCACGTCCTTCACGGACTCGGCGATGGATTCCGAGTGGTCGTGCAGCACGCTGACCTTGACGGAGGGCGGGAATTCTTCCTCCATCTGCTTGAGCGCCTGCTTGACGCCGGTCGCCACCTGCACCGTGTTGGTTCCCGGCTGCCGTTGAATCGCGAGCACGATGCTGCGCGCACCGTTGTACCAACTTGCCTGGTGCGAGTCCTGGACACCGTCCACGATGTGCCCAATGTCCTCGAGTCGCACCGGCGCGCCATCGCGATACGCGACGATCATCGGGCGGAACGCTTTGGCGTCCTGCAACTGGCCGTCTGCCTGGACGGTGTACGCTTTGTTCGCGCCCCACAGCACGCCGGTGGGCAGATTCACGTTCGCGTTGTCGATCGCATTGACCACTTCGTCAATGCCGATCTTGCGAATGGCCATCGCCTGCGGATCCAACTGCACGCGCACGGCGTACTTCATGGAGCCATACACCTGCACCTGTGCGACACCCGAGACAGTCGACAGCCGTTGGGCGAGATACGTCTCGGCGTACTCGTCGAGTTGCGACAGCGGAAGTGTCTTCGACGTCAGCGCGAGATAGAGAATGGCCGACGCGGACGGATCCACCTTCTGATACGACGGCGGGATGATGTTCTGTGGCAGTTGCCGCAGCGTTTTCGAGATCGCAGCCTGCACGTCCTGCGCTGCCGCGTCGATGTTGCGGTCGAGCGTGAACTGCAAGACGATGTTCGTCGAGCCTTGACTGCTGCTCGACGTCATCACGTCGATGCCGGCAATGGTCGAGAATTGTTTCTCGAGCGGCGTCGCCACCGCGGACGCCATCGTTTCAGGGCTCGCGCCCGGCAAGCTCGCGCTGACGTTGATCGTCGGGTAGTCGACCGTCGGCAGGTCGCTTACGGCGAGTTGGCGATACGCCACGATCCCGAAGATCAGAATGCCCATCATGACGAGCGTCGTCATGACGGGCCGCCGAATCCATATTCCCGCGATATTCATCAGGGCCTCGGCTGATCGCCGTTAGTCGAGCCTTGGATCTGTACCTTCGTGCCGTCGGTTATGCGGAGTTGTCCGTCCGTCACCACCGTTTGGCCCGGAGTGAGCCCTTTCTCGATGATCGACATGTCGCCCGCGGTGCGCTCGACCTGTACCTGCTGCTGCTCGGCGACGCCGTTTGCATCGATCGTAAACACGGACGTTCCGGTTTGGCTTTGCACGACCGCTGTCGTCGGGACCACCACCGCGCCCTTCTCGACGTAGAGCTCGAGCGCCACGTTCACGAACTCACCGGGCCAGAGCACGCCATCCGTGTTGGGAAATCGTGCTTTCATCATGATCGTTCCCGTCGTCGTGTCCACCGCGTTGTCGAGGAACGACAACGTACCGCGGCTGGGCGCGCCGAGTCCGGTCGTCGGCTGAGCGACGACACTCAGGGTATCGCTTTGGTACTGCCGAATACGGGGGAGGTGCACCGCGGACACCGCGAACCGCGCCAAGATTGGACGGATCTGGTTGATCACTACGAGGGGCGTACCAGCCGCGCGCACGAGGTTGCCTTGCTTGAGCAGGATCGCGCCGGCGCGCCCCGCAATCGGCGAGCGAATCGTGGCGTATTCTAGATTGAGTTTTGCTGTTTCGACCAGCGCTTCGTCGGCGTTCACCGTGGCCTTCCCCGACAACGCGTTCGCTTTCGCCTGATCGTATTGCTGCTGCGTCACGTAGTCCTTCTGCACCAGTTGGGCGAACCGCTGCTCGTCCTGGAGTGCCGTGGTGAGCTGCGCACTGTCTTTGGCGAGCCCAGCGCGGGCTTGCTGCAAGGCCGCCTCGAACGGGCGCGGATCGATCTGGAACAGCACCTGGCCCTGCTTGACATCATCGCCTTCCTTGAAGTCGATGTGCGTCAGGATGCCGCCGACTTGCGCCGACACGGACACCGTCTGCAACGGCTCGACCGTGCCGGTCGCGTCGATCTCATATGGGATATCGCGCTTCTCGACGTGCGCGACGGCCACAGGCACCGCCGTCGCCTTCGCCTTCTTCGGATCCTTGCACGCGACCAACAGCAACAGGACACAGGCGGCGGAGATCACATTCCGCCGCGATGCCACCGAGTGCCAAGGTTCGCGCACGACTGCAATATCGATCATTGTGGAGGCTTCGATTGTGTGGTGTCAGGCGTGAGATGGATCGGGTTGCCGCCGTGCACGTCGAGGATACCCGCGTCGTGCGCCAACTGCACCAACGACGTTTCCCAGGTCCATCGCGCCTGAACCTGCTGCGCTCGCGCAGTGGCTAACGCAGCCTGCGCCGTGAGCAAGTCAAGGACGCTGCCGACGCCTTGCTTGTATCGGCCGAGCGCGACGTCTTCCGATTCTTGTGCGCTCGCCAGCAAGTCATCGGCCGAGCTCACGCGCTTGGTCGATGTTTGCAGCGTTTGGTACGAGCTGAACACGTCGAAGATCACTTGCTGCCGAGTCTGGTCGAGCTGGGCGCCCGCCGCGTCGCGTTCCGCCTCTGCCGCGAGCTGATTGTACGCGCGGCTGAAGCCGGCGAAGATCGGAATGCTGAGTCCGAGGGAGAGCGTGTAGCTATCGGCGCCGTTCGCGAGCGCTTTGGAGTAGGTGCGCGCGCCCGTTCCGTTGAGCCTGAGCGAGGGCAAACGCGTCGCGCGGACGACGCTGATGTTGGCTTTCGCCCGCTCGTACTCCGCTTGCGCGGCAGCGAGGTCGGGCCGGTCGCGCAGCGCCGTCGAGATGAGCGTATCGACGCTGTCGGCGATCACGGGCACCGTCGCCGGCAAGGTGGGCGGTTGCAGGTCGTACGGCATATTGGCCGGCACGCCTAACGCGAGCGCGAGGGTGCCGCGCGTGGTGGCCAGCTGGCCTTGGGTCGTTTCCAGATCGAGCTCCGCTTGCGACACTGCAGTCTTGGCCTGGAGCTCATCCGCAATGGTGGCGAGTCCCACCTTGTGCCGCTCCTGTGCCGCTTCGAGGTTCGCCTGCGCGTCCTTGAGTGTGCTCTGCTGCGCCGTGACGAGCGCCTTCGCCGCCATGTAATTGAAGTATGCGGTTTCGGCCTGCAACACCACGTTCTGAATGGTCAGGTTGTGCGTCCAGTCCGCCGCGAAGAGCGCCTGCTTGGCTTCTTCGATGCTCCCCGAGCGCCCGCCGAAGTCGAACACGAGGTATGAAATCGTCACGCTTGGCTCGAGCGTCTTCTGCTGAACCGCGGCTCGGCCCTGCGTGGCGACCGTCTTGAGCGTGGTGCCTGTGACGTCGGCATCGATCGTCGGGAGATAGCCGCCGCGCGCCGATCCGTAGGTGGCCGCGGCCGCGCGTGCGTTAGCCCACGAAATTTGCGTGGCGGGATTGTTGCGCAGCGCGAGATCGACGATGTCGGCGAGCGTCAGTGTTTGCAGGCGTTGCTGGATGTCCGACGGGATCTCGACTTTCCCGTGGCTGGTCGTGTCGCGCTTCATGTGCTCCGGCGGCGTCCAGTTCTGCGCCGATGACGGTGCGGCGCCCGCCACGCCGTCAACCGACGGAGTGTGCACGCAAGAGGCGACAACGAAACACGCGCCGGCAGCGGCGGCGCAGGCTCGCGCGCGCTGCCGGGCGACAAAGTGCGAAGGCTTCACACACAAACTACGTATAGCGGTACTCCCGTGTTGGTGACAAACCGGGAGCCTTCACAGCTATTGTTGGGTCTGCTTGGATGGTCCGGCCGTGGTGGCCCTGTTCCGAATTGCGGGGACGAAACATCGCGTGGCGCGGGATACGGTCATTCGTTGTTCGTTTCGTGCTTTCCTACCCGTGGTGCGTCCTTCGTTGTTCGTCATCCGGCGATAATGGCGCGTCTCGCGCGACAGTCCATCATCGGTCGAGCTCCGGTCGCATCATTTTCGCTCGGATAAGCGCTGATCACGAACAACGCCTACGGACGACGGGTAGGAAAACACGACACCAACAACGAATGACGGACCACGGGGAATTAAGCGGGCGTGTCGTCTATGAAGACGAGTGTTTTCCGGCGCAGCACGACGCGCCGCAGCACGTCGTAGACCGTCGCGTCCAGGAGTTGCCCGACGCTGCTCGCCAGGTACTCGACGGTCTCCCGCGGCGACATGGGGTCGCGGTAGGCGCGACGCGAGGTGAGCGCATCGAACGTGTCGGCGGCGCACAAAATTCGGCCGCCAAGCGATATGTCGGTGCCCGACAATCCGCGTGGATATCCGCTGCCGTCCACGTGCTCGTGATGGTCGTGGATGTAGTCGAGCACCACACCCAGATGCTGCAGCGGCGCGAGGATTTCCATGCCGATGCGTACGTGATCCTTCACGTGCGCGAACTCCTCGGGCGTGAGCTTTCCGGGTTTGTTCAGCACTTCCTCGCGAATCCCGATCTTACCGACGTCGTGCAGATGGCCCGCCATGCGAACGGCTTCGATCGTGTCGGCGTCGAGCGATAGGCCGTCGGCAATGGATGACGCGAGCTCGGCAACGCGCTGCGAGTGTCCGCGCAGATAGATACTCTTGGCTTCCATCGCGTTGATGAGCGTTTCGGCCACGCTCACGGTGAGCGTTCGCAGTGCGGCTTGTTCGTGCTCGAGATCTTTGGTGCGGCTGGCAACTTCGTCGCGGATCAATTGCTCGACGCGTCGCTGCTCCAGCACGAGCGTGCGTTTGTGCAGCGCGCGCTCGAGTGCGCCCTCGAGTTGGGGGAGCTCGACTGGTTTGACCAGGTAATCGAAGGCGCCGCCTGACAACGCTTCGGTCGCCGTCACCGCGTCGTTCACCGCCGTGAGCATCACCACAGCGAGATCGGGGTCGTCGGCGAGCGCTTTGTGCAGGACGTCGAGGCCCGTCATCCCGGGCATGCGCACGTCGCACAACATGACCGTGAACCGCTCACGTCCGAGCATTCGCAATGCGGCCGCGCCGGACGACGCGTTCTCGACGTCGAATCCGCGCGTGCTCAGAAACCGCGTGAGCGCGTTGCGAATGGAGTCTTCGTCGTCGACGACGAGCAGACGCTTCGCGATGCCGGCCGAATCGGCGCCGCCCAAGGCCGCGTCGACGCCGTTGTCGAGCGGCGGATACGGCGAGGCGAGTCGCATCACGTCTGCCACCAGTGGCTTACGGGCGCGACGTGATCCGGATTCGCTGCGAAGTTAGGCATCGGCGACGGGTGGACGCGTGAGTCGGTGCGGCAGGCCGCCAACTGCAACGGAATCTGTCACGACCCGAACCATAACAGCGGGGATGCTCGGTGGGAGACGATCCGTCGAGAAGGCGAGCAACCCTGCGGCGAATTAGCGAACTCTCACTCGTCGACGAATTCCACGGCCACCTCGCGATCGATCAACCCGGAGCGCGCGCCGCGGGCCAACAGCTCGCGCACGGCACGCCGGCCGGCCTCGCCGTAGTCGAGCGTCCAATCGTTCACGTACATGCCGACGAAGGCGTCGGCTCGTGCGCGGTCGAGACCTCGCGCATACTGCATTGCGTGATCGAGCGCGCCGGCACGATGCGCGAGTCCGTACGCAATGCTCGCACGCAAGTCGCGCGAGATCCGCTGCGTGAGCACGGGGCCCAGGTCCTTGCGCACGACGTTGCCGCCTAACGGGAGCGGCAATCCGGTCTCGCCGTACCACCATTCGCCGAGATCGACGACGAGGTGCAGTCCCAGGTCGCCGTACGTGAGCTGCCCCTCGTGGATGAGGAGTCCCGCGTCCACCGTCCCCTCGACGACGGCGTCCTCGATCTCGTCGAAGCGCGTGAACACGGGCTCGAAGTCTTTCTCGTAGAGGCGCAGCGCGAGATAGGCGCTGGTGAGCGGACCCGGGATCGCGATGCGCAGTCCGCGCACGTCGTCTCGCGCGAGCCGCGTGCGGGCGACGAGTCGCGGACCGTAGCGATCGCCCATCGACGCGCCATGCGGCAGCAGCGCGTATCGGTCGGCAATGTGGGCGTACGCGTGAATCGAAACCGCGGTGACCTCCAGCTCCGCACGCAGCGCGCGCTGGTTGAGGGTTTCGATGTCCTGTAGCTCGTGCACGTAGCGGACGTCGCCGGTGTCTATCTTGCCGGCGGCGAGCGCATAGAACATGAACGCGTCGTCGGAATCGGGGCTGTGAGCAACGCGAATGGTGCGGACAGGCATGGTATGGATGCGAGTCTGTGAAAGTGGGTCGCGTGCGCGACGAGCTCAGCGCACTGCTTTCTTTGCCTGGTCGATGGCGGCCGCTATCTCGGTTTGATGTCGCTGATATTCGGGGCGGTTTTTCGTCAGCTCCGACGCCTGCGCTGCGACGAGACGGCGTTGCATCCGTTGGGCGGTAGCGCTGTCGCCCGCGTCGCGCGCGGTCGAGATGGACAGGATGAGCCCCAATAGATGAGTGGAGTCTTGCGCGAGAATCGTGTCGGCTTGTGCTTGCGCCACTGGCGCGGCACCGGCCACCTCCGCGATCCGTCCCATGTCGTATCGCGAGTCGGCATCCTGACTCGGCAGCATCATGTACGCCGAGATGCCCATTTGCGCGAAAAACGCAGCGCTGTCTTTCTTGCCCTCGGAATCGAGCCGCATGATGCGGTCATAGAGGCGGTCGGCACGCTCGCGGGGCGACAGCGACGAGATGTCGGGCCCGCGCACCGGTTGCACGGCGTTGCCGTCGTCGGGTGGAAGGGCCGCGGCCTCGGGCGCCGCAGCAACCGCGGTCGGTTGTCGACCGAAATGCTGGCCGGCGACGAGCGCGATCAACGCCAGGAGCGCGATGCCCGCGACCGCCCACGGGAGCGCGGCGTTGAAACCGCCGTGCTCAGTGGGTTCATTGGCGGGAGCCGTGGTCGGCGACCCGGCCTCGGTCCCGCAGCGGTGACAGAACTTGGCGCCCGGAGTAAGCGGCGCTCGACACGACGTGCAGAGCGCTCCGGCGAGCGGCGCGCCACAGTTGGCGCAGAATCGGCCGGTCGCAGGAGCGGCACAGCTCGGACAGGTTGTTGGTGCGGTCGTTGGAGTTGGCGGCATCGATGCATCGAATCAATGGTTCGACCGGAATGTAGCCGCGCCCGTGGCACGACGGCACTGCGAACGCGATTCCGCCTCCGCCGATCGTCCGAGGCTTGCACCGCCCCCGCGGCTCCGCCGACATTCATGGCTGCGTAGCGCGAGCTCAGAAGCGGCTCGCCCATTCCACGACAGAGGACGCGACGTGCCCTCGAAGAATCGATCTCTCGTTCCCGACACGGCGGGCGCCACCAAGAAGGACATCCTGGAATTGACCCGGGCGCACGAAGTGCGATTTCTCCGTCTGCAGTTCACGGATATCCTCGGCGTGAACAAGAACGTCGAGGTGCCCGCATCGCAGTTCGAGAAGGCGCTGGATGCCAACATCATGTTCGACGGCTCGTCGATCGAAGGCTTTGTCCGCATCGAAGAATCGGACATGTTGCTCGCGCCCGATCTGAGCACGTTCCGCGTCTTTCCGTGGAGCGATGAGCACAATCGTGTCGCGCGGCTCATCTGCGACATCACGCTGCCGGATGGAACGCCGTTCGCGGGCGATCCGCGCGCCGTGCTCAAGCAGCAGATCGAACGCGCGCGCGCGATGGGCTACACGATGAACGCCGGCATGGAAGCCGAGTTCTTCATGTTCAAGCAACCGTCGGTGGGCGGACCCACGACGGAGACGCACGATGTGGGCGGCTACTTCGACCTCGCGCCGGTGGACCTGGGCGAAGATGCGCGACGGATGATCGTCGACCTGCTGGAGCAGATGGGTTTCGAGGTGGAAGCCGCGCACCACGAAGTCGCGCACGGTCAGCACGAGATCGACTTCCGGTACGCGGACGCGCTCACGACGGCGGACAACATCGCGACCTTCCGGTTCGTCGTGAAGTATGTGGCGCATCAAGTGGGACTCGTCGCGTCGTTCATGCCGAAGCCGGTCTTCGGGCAGAACGGCAGCGGCATGCACACGCACCAGTCGCTGTTCAAGGGCTCCGACAACGCGTTCTGGGACAAGCACGCGCAGTGGGAGCTGAGCACGGTCGCGCTGCATTACATTGGCGGACTGCTCAAGCACGCGCGCGGCTTCTGCGCGATCACCAATCCGTTAGTCAATTCGTACAAGCGGCTCGTGCCGGGCTACGAGGCGCCGGTGAACGTGGCGTGGTCGATGCGCAATCGGTCGCCGCTGATTCGCATCCCGGACCGGCGCGGCTCGGGCACGCGCGTGGAGCTGCGCATGCCCGATCCGTCCGCGAACCCGTATCTCGCCTTGACCGTGATGCTCGCCGCGGGTCTCGATGGCATCGAGACGGCGGCGGATTACCGTGAGCCGGTGGACGTCAACATCTGGGAGATGTCGTTCCGCGAGAAGCGCCGTCTGCGCATCGACGATCTGCCGCACGATCTGAACGAGGCATGCGACGAGCTCGAGAAGGACAAGGTGATCGGCGAGGCGTTAGGCAATCACATCACCGAGCATTTCCTGGATGCCAAGCGACAGGAATGGCGCGAGTACATCACGCAGGTGAGCGCCTGGGAGCTCGAGAATTATCTCGAGAAGTACTGAAGGCGGACAAGGCCGGACAAGGCCGGCATTGTCCGCTTTTTTCCGCTCTTACGGGCGCTTGACCGAGTCGGGTTGCGAATCCGTTGCTGCAACCTTGCGCGACGCGCGCCACCCTTCGATCTCGCCGGCGAACGCGTCGCCCAACGACGCGACGGTCACCGAGTCGAGGCCCGGCTGGTCGCTGTGTCCCTGAAGGCGCGCCAGGCTCACCTTCGCTTTGTCGTACGTCGAGTCGATCGCGAGCGCCGCCTGGTACGCCTGGCCGGCGAGCGTGATGTGTCCGGTGCGCTCCAGCGCGAGCCCGAGGTTGTTCTGGAACGAGGGTACGCTGTCATCCAGCTGCACCGCGCGGGCCAACGGACCCAACGCCTCGTCGTAGCGTCCGGCGTTCAACAGCAGCAACCCCATGTTGTTCATCGACCACGCGTCCTGCGGGTCGATTGACAACGCGGTGTGATACGCGCCTAACGCATCGTCGAGATGGCCGGCCTTGCCGTCGACGCGGCCGAGGACACGCCACGATTCGGCGTTGCCGGAATCGAGCGCCAGCGCCTGACCGATGCGCTCGCGCGCGTCAGCGAGCCGATCCTGATCGATCAGCACGCGGCTCGCGTTGACGAAGCTCTTCACGTTCTTCGGGTCGAGCGCGATCGCCGATTCGAACCCTGAGTCGGCGCGATCGAGTTGCCCGCTCTTCCACGCCGACAGGCCGAGCATGTAGAAGCCCCACGGGTTCTTTGGGCGCCGCTTGGTATAAGCATCGAACATGTCGGTGGCCGTGGCGTACTGGCGGGCGCGGAACGCCGAGTCGGCCGTTTCGTACGACACGTTAGGCGGCACCGCCGGCACCGTCGTCTCGGGCGTCGCCGCGGCGACCGGCGTCGGAGCGGCGCTCGCGACCGGCTGCTGCGCGATCGTGTGGTCCTTCGAGCCGCCGCATGCGGCGATGGCAAGGACAGTGGCGGCGGCAAAGGCAGGGTGGATCCGTGGGCGAAGCATGGCAAACCTCCATGGGTGAATCGGCGCGTGGCGCCGGACCGGGTTGACGTCTCCGGGCCCAGGGAAAGGCAAGCGCGTGGCCGAACCCGGTGCTCACCTCGAGCGTCCACCGAACTCGGCTCCGCGTATTCAGTTAGGCACGGGTAGGGGATCGGGCCGCCGCGCCGATTGTGTCCCGAGCGACACGTGTGCCGCGACCCGCTGGTGTCCGGCCGGACACACGGCAGTGCGTAGCGGCCTCGCGGCACGACGCGTCACCGGACATCTTTCCGCGAGCGCTTTCTCGCGCGCCCCGTTTCCGTATGCACCGCGGATGCCGACACCTGAGTTCGAGACGTTTGCCCGTGTGCTGCAAGGCCAGTACGCCCTGGATCGAGAAATCGGCCAGGGTGGAATGGGCGTCGTCTACCTCGCGCGCGACCTCAAGCTCGATCGGCCGGTAGCGATCAAGACGTTGCCGCCCCACTTGTCCAACGACGCGAGCGTTCGCGAGCGATTTCTACGCGAAGCGCGCACGGCGGCTGCGCTCTCGCATCCGAACATCGTGCCGATTTACCGCGCCGACGAGATCGACGGCCACGTGTTCTTTGCGATGGGTTATGTGGACGGTGAATCGGTTGCCGATCAGGTCCGTGCTTCACACCGAGTGGATCCTCGGCTGGTGCTGCGAGAGATGCGTGACGTGGCGCGAGCCCTCGACTATGCGCACGCACATGGCGTGATCCATCGCGATGTAAAGGCCGAAAACATCCTCATCGCACGCGCGACCGGGAGCGCGATGGTCACCGACTTCGGCATCGCACGGCTCGCCGAGGCGGCGCCGCTGACTGCCACCGGGCAGGTGTTGGGCACGGTGTACTACATGAGCCCCGAGCAGGTGATCGGCGACGCGCTCGACGGCCGCAGCGACTTGTATTCACTCGGAATAGTAGGCTACGTCGCTCTCACCGGCCGCTTTCCGTTCGACGCCCCGCTCGCATCGGCGGTGCTCGTGGCACAGGTGAACAAGCCCGCGCCACCTGTCCTAACGATAGCGCCGAGCGCACCGCATGCGCTGGCCGAGATCATCGACCGCTGCCTGGCCAAGGATCCGGACGCACGATTCCAGTCAGGCGCGGAGCTGGCCGACGCGCTCGACCAAGTCGCCGAGGAGGTCGCGCGCGACGCGACGCGAGCTGTGCTGATCGCCGAGGCGCCCGCGCGCATTTCGGACGACGAGGCGCAAGCAATCTGGAATCGTGCCGCCGAGCTCCAAGCGAAGACCGGCCTCGAGTCGCGTCCGGTGCCGGTGCCATTGGTTCGCGATGCGGCCGCAGACGCCAATCGCATATCGGGCTATGATCTCGCATCCGTGCGCGACGCAGCCAAGGAAGCGGGCATTCCCGAGCAGTACGTCGAGCACGCGATGGCGGAGCATGGCCTCGTCCAGACGCTGGCGTCCGCCCATGCGGTCGCGCCGACGGTTACCGACTTGAGTCAAAAGCCGTCGCGCGTATTCGGCGTTCCTCCCGGCCTGGAGTTCGAAGCAGTGGTAGCCGGGGAGATGCCGGAGGGTGACTTCGACACGTTGGTCGATACGATTCGACGCCGGATGGACCACGCGGGCGCTGTGAATGTCGCCGAGCGCTCGCTCAGTTGGTCGTCGATGGACGCAAGTCGCATGGCACACGTTTCGGTGCAGTCGCGCCATGGCAAGACGACCGTCCGGGCCGCGGAAAACCTTGGCGTATCGATCCGGCGGCGCCGCATTGTTCTGACACTCGCCAGCGTGTACTCCGGCGGGGGCGTCCTCTTCGCCGTGCTGCCACATCACCCGGCGTTGGCGGTCGGCGCGGGGATCGCTACGTTCGCGGGGATCTTCGGTATTGCGCGAACGGCACTCGGCCGTTCCGCGGCCAAGCACCGGGACAGGCTGCGGAGCCTAACGGAAGATCTCGCGCGTCAGGTGAGGGATGCGGTTGCGGCGGCAGGCGCGCTGCGGCCGGCCGATCGGGCGAAGCTCAAAGGCTAGTAGTCCTGTTCCGAATTGCGGTGACGAAACATCTCGCGGCAGGAAGCGAGAGCGTCTCCGGCCCATCGAAGCGATCGACGCCACCAGTAAGGCTCAGAATGGCGCGTAATACTAGGTGGGGCGCGTCTGAGGTTCGGATAGCAGTCAAGGGGAATGGGGAAGCGCTC
>DASVAC010000193.1:0-5544 GCA_036376535.1 Gemmatimonadaceae bacterium
CGGAGCACGGAGTCGAGCGGCTCTTCGTGGAACGTGCCGGTGAAGCGGCGGTGCGCGAGCGCGGTGTCCGCGACCACGATGTCCGCGTCGTACCAGCGCGACAGTTGGGCGGCAACGTCCCGGAGCGGCGTTTCATCGAACGCGAGTGTGCCGTGCATCCACTCGAGATAGCGTTGGGCATCGACCGCTCTCACATCCGCGCGCCCAACGCTGTCCATCTGGAGCATGTGTCCCGCGTCCATCACGACGCCGCTGTCAGTGGCGAGCGCGCGGTTTCGCACCGCGACGCGTCCAGCCGACACGACGACCTCGAGGCGCGCATCGCCGTCGTAGTTTCGGACGAGAAACGCCGTGCCGACATCGCGGATCACGCCGTTTCGCGTGCGCACCTCGAACGGATGCGACGGGTCGTGCCGAACGTCGAAATATGCTTCGCCGTCGAGCGTCACGACGCGCGCGCTGGCCGCGAACGCAGCGGGATACGTAAGGCGGCTGCCGGCTGCCAGCTCGACGCGTGTCCCGTCCGTGAGCGTGATCTCCGCGCGCTGTCCGCGACGGGCCGCGACCTCGCGCATCGCCACGACCGGCTCGGGCGTCCGCCAGACGCGCGCCAACGGGCGCCACGCCATGTCAACGCCTAACGCAAGCACGACTGCCGCCGCGAGCGCCCACGCCGCCGCGCGCCGCCTCCCGCCGGCCCCAGCCGCCGGTCCGTGCCGCACCTGGACGACCCGCTCGCGCGGCCCCATCAAGCGCGCCGCCCGACGTCCTAACGCCTCCCGCCACTCGAACCGCTGCGTCCACGCATCGGGCTCGGCCGCCAATTGCCGGATCGCCTCGATGACCTCGCGACGCGCCGGATCGATGTCCGCCCACCGCGCGACCGCCTCACGCTCCGCCGCGTCGCACTCGCCCAACACGTACCGGCGCAGCAGCTCAATGTCCATGGTACCCGAAACCGCGGGATGGAAAGGCGCCAGATGCTCGCAACCGCATAGGATCATGCCCCATGTGACGGACGAGGGGCGGATGAACCCTGTATGCGGCGCGATTCCTCAGTCGCCGAGCAGGTCGGGCGCCAACGACGCGCGCAACGCCTCCAGCGCGCGCGTCATGTGCATCTCCACGGTCTTCACGGCAATGCCTAACGAAGCCGCGATCTCGAGGTTGGTCAGGTGCCGCTGCCAGCGCAACAGAAAAACCTGCCGCGGCCTGGGCGGCAATTCGTCCACGGCGCGCTGCATGGTGGCCGCCACCTCCGACGCGACCAACCGGACGTCGGCCGCCGCCGACGAGACGCCGCCCGTGGCTCGCAACTCGCGGCCCGTGAGCTCCAACGACCGGCGCTCGACGAGCTCGCGGCGCAGATGATCGATGGCCACGTTGCGCGTCGCACTGAAGAGATACGCGCGCACGCTGCCGTGCACTTCCCACCGCGCGCGCTGCGTCCAGATCCGCAAGAACACATCGCTCACGAGCTCCTCGGCGATGGCGCGAGAGCGCACGAAACGGTACGCGTAGCGGCACAACACTTCATAGTGCGCGCAAAACAGCGCGCGGAACGCCGCTGCGCTGCCGTGGCGAACGGCCGCGACGATCTCGCGATCATCCTCGCCGGTGGACGGCTCGCCGCCAATCGGTTCGAGGGATGGCGTCATCACGATCTCCCGCGTGGCGTCCTTGAGCGACGCGGTACCGTCGCCCGCACTGCAGCCCCAAGGC
This sequence comes from Gemmatimonadaceae bacterium, assembly GCA_036376535.1. Lineage (GTDB taxonomy): Bacteria > Gemmatimonadota > Gemmatimonadetes > Gemmatimonadales > Gemmatimonadaceae > JADGGM01. The sequence continues at coordinate 1,723 of DASVAC010000193.1, forward strand.
GCGACGCACTTCGGCGCAATCGCGCAAGCTAGACATTGTACGACAACGTATGACACGACGCAAGGCGTCAATCGGTGAGCAGCCGGCTGCGTGCGCCGAGTTAGGCCAAGGACTCGGTCAGTCCTTCGTCGTAGCGCGAGGCCGCGCGATCCGGCACTCTCCACCCAGAGACCACTGATGTCCGTCCGATCCCCAAGGCGGCGTCGCCGCCGCATCCCCAAGTGCGGCGATTCCCTAAGCGAGCGCCAGCGAGCGCTTCCCTACTCCCTCCGGGGAACGGCGCGTCCCGCGCCTAATCCTTGCGGGCCAGAGAAAACTCGCTCCATTCCATTATCCTTTGAAACCGAGTCGTTCGACGCTTGGCCCGGTTGGCCCGAGCGGGCGACTTTACGCGGAGGAACTGATGCATTCGCTTTCGCAATGCTCGCACCTCGGAGAGATCCGCGAGGTCGAGCCCAGGACGCCGCAAGGCTGCGAGGAGTGCCTCGCCACCAACGGGTGGTGGGTACATCTTCGCCTGTGCCTCGAGTGCGGCCACGTGGGCTGCTGCGACCAGTCGCCCAACAAGCACGCGACCAAGCACTTTCATCAGACGCACCATCCCATCATGCGGAGCTTCGAGCCGGGCGAAGAATGGGGATGGTGCTACGTCGACCAGCTCGAGCTGACGCCCGAAGAGCTGCAGCGCTGAGCGCCGCGCCGGCACCCACGCCGGCCTGACGCCTAACGCAACGCGACCACCCCAGGAGGTGCTGCCATGGCCGATGCGCGAGAATCGGACTCGTACGAGGAACGCGAAGAGGCGCTCGACCCGCACCGGCGCGAGGAGCGTCTCGGCGTGCGGCAGGAGGCGATCGCGCACCTCGAATCGCGTGGCGTGCACATCACGGGCGCCGAAAGCGACCGTGAGATCGGCGATCTCGAGGACGCCGTCGAACGCTTCGAGCAGGAAGTCGATGCCCACGGCGGCGATCTCTTCGTCGACACCGGGCCGGCCCGCGAGCCGGATGACCCGATGTTCGTGCTACCCAAGCGCCACGGCCACGAGGCGGTGGCCGAGTACCTGGGGCGCATCGACGACGCCACGACCCGCGTGCACCGTCGCGCCGAGCGCGGCGAAGGCGGAGGAAACGCCGACGCACATCGTTAGGCACATGTGACCCACCTGCTCACGATCACGCGGCGCCCACCGCCGGACAACGCGCCGAAGGTGGAAACGTTTCCGTTCACGGTGCCGGCCATCCGCACGCTGCCCGTGCTCGATCTGTCGGCGCCGGTCACGTTCTTCGTGGGCGAGAACGGCTCGGGCAAGTCCACGCTGCTCGAGGGCATTGCCGCCGCGGCGTCGATCCCGTCGGTGGGCAGCGAAGATATCGAACGCGACGCGTCGCTCGCTGCCCAACGACGTCTCGCACGGGCGCTGCGCCTCTCGTGGGCGCAGCGCACGTCGCGCGGCTTTTTCCTGCGCGCCGAGGACTTCTTCGGCTACACGAAACGATTATCGCGCGAACGATCGGATCTGCTCGCGCGGCTGCAGGAAATCGAAACCGAGTACGCGGAGCGCACGCCGTACGCCAGGGGACTCGCGGAGCTGCCGGTGCGCGCGTCGCTCGCCGAGATGGAAAAGCGCTATGGCATCGACCTCGACGCCAACTCGCACGGCCAGAGTTTTCTCAAGCTGTTTCAAGCGCGCTTCGTACCGGCGGGTCTCTATCTGCTCGACGAGCCCGAAGCCGCCCTCTCACCGCAGAGTCAACTGGGCCTACTCGCGATGATGCTCGATATGGTGCGGCAGGACGCGCAGTTCATCGTCGCCACGCATTCACCCATCGTGCTCGCGTATCCCGGCGCGCGGATCTACAGCTTCGACTCGAACCCCATCGCGGCGATCCAGTACGAGCAGCTCGAGCACGTGTCACTCACGCGCGAGTTTCTCGCCAGCCCGGAGCGCTTTCTCCGGCATCTCGAGTGAGCGACTGGTTTACCGACAGGTGCGGCACGCTCGGCGCCGCGACGCCGTCGATGCGTTGGGCGTTCAGCAGGTCGCTGCGTCCGCTCCACGACTCCGCGCCGTGAGGCTCGCGACGAGTGTCCCAGTAAATCTCGAGTCCGTTGCCATCGGGATCCGCGAAGTACATCGCCCAACTGATGCCGTGGTCGACGGCTGCGACTGGAACGCCGCCGGTGTCGAGCGCGTGATACGCGGCTGCGAAGCTTTGCCGGTCGGGGACCTCGAACGCGAGGTGAAAGAGACCGACCGCATGACGCGGCGTACCTGGTGCCGCGGTGCCGAGCGCTTGCAGTGCGAGATCGTGGTGGAGGGACCCGCCGGAGAGAAAGGCGAATTGGCTGCCGACTCGTTCCGTAAGGCGGAGCCCGAGAAACTCCGTATAGAATGCGATCGCACGCTCGAGATCCCGCACCTTCAAGTGCGCGTGGCCGAGCGTCACGTGGAAAGAGTTCATGCCTGCACCACTGTGTGGGGGTCACCGGTGCGTGCCGGGAATATAATGAGGTCTCGTCGACCTTTCGCCAGTACTATGCGTATTCGTCGCGCACGACCGTCATGACCCGCGCCACGCGACCCGGTCTGAGTCGCGCCGGGATGCTCGCGATTTCGTTCGCGGGCTTCTGCACGTTTCTCGACCTGTACGCGACGCAGCCGCTGCTGCCGATGTTCGAGACGTTGTTTCACGCCACCAAAGCAGAGGCCGGTCTGACGGTGAGCGCGTCGACAATCGCGGTGGCAATGATCGCGCCCTTTGTCGGCGCACTCGGCGACCGCGCGCGTCGCAAAAGCGTGATCGTGTTGGCGATCGTGGCGCTCGCCATTCCGACCCTGCTCGCGGCAACATCGCGCGGACTCGGCGCGCTGCTGTTCTGGCGGTTTCTGCAGGGTGCGACGACGCCCGGCGTGTACGTGATCGCGCTCGCGTACGTGACCGAGGAAGCCGGTCCCGGTCGCGTGGGCACCGTGATGGCGGCGTTCGTGACGGGGACGGTGTTGGGCGGATTGAGCGGGCGGGTGCTCACCGGGCTGGTCGCCGCGCACGCCGGCTGGCGAGAGGCGTTCGTTGTGTTAGGCATCATCAATCTGGCCGGCGCTGCGGCCACGTGGCGGTGGCTGCCCGCGTCGCGACACCACACGCCGCGCGCGACGGGCGCGGGACCCGCCGCACCGCTCGCGGGGCTGCGCGACCGGCGCCTCGTGGCCACGTACGCGATCGGCTTCAACGTGTTGTTCACGCTGGTGGCGCTGTTCACGTACGTGACGTTCTACCTGAGCGCGCCGCCGTTCTCGTTAGGCACGGCCGCGGTGAGCGGCGTGTTCGTGGTGTATCTCGTGGGCGCCGTCGCCACGCCGATCGCCGGACGGTTCATCGATCGCGTCGGTCCGCGCACGGTGATCGTGGAGGCGCTCGCGATCGGAGCGGCCGGCGCGCTGATCACCCTCGCGCACGCGCTCACGATTGTGATCGTTGGGCTCGCCATCGCGTGTTCCGGGGTTTTCATTTGTCAGGCCGCGGCCACGAGCTACCTGCGCGTGGCGTCGTCACCCGCGTTGCGCGCGCTGGCATCGGGCGCGTACGTGACGGTGTACTACCTGGGTGGGAGTGTGGGCGGTGTGGTGCCCGGTCTCGTGTGGGAGCGCGCCGGATGGGCGGGGTGCGTCGCACTCGTGATTGCTTCACAGCTTGTGGCGGCGATGCTCGCGCTCTGGTTCTGGGACCGGCCGGCGGCGCGCGTCGAGGTGCGCGCGACCTGACCGCGCAAGGACTGGCATCCGCCGTGTGTGACTGTCACATTCGCTTAGAACGGACA
>DASVAC010000194.1:0-8001 GCA_036376535.1 Gemmatimonadaceae bacterium
GCGGGCAGCTGGTGCGGACATGGGTTCCTCCGTCGGGCAAAACGGCGGACACGTGAGTCCGGCCGGGCGCTAAAGATACCGCGCAGCAGCGGGGCCGGCCAACGTGCACGCTGCTCTGGCCGGAGCGAACGTCGCGTGGCATCATACGGCTCCTCTTCGCGTGTCCAGTTCGGTCGCGGGCGCGCACGTCCCGATCCTACACCTACCAGCCATGTCTGCGTCCAAGGTCGAGAGCGGCGGACGACTGCTTCGCGTGTTCGGCGTGGTGTTCGGACTCGCGGTGATCATCGGGAACACAATCGGCGCCGGTATTTGGGCTACGCCCGGCGAGATCGCCGGCCGATTGCCGACGCCGGCGTTGTTCTTCGGCGTGTGGATTGCCGGTGGGCTGTACGCATTGCTCGGCGCGCTCAACCTCGCCGAGCTTGGCGCAATGCTGCCGCGATCGGGCGGGCAGTACGTGTTCGCCCGCCACGCATTCGGGTCGTACACCGGTTTCGTGATCGGGTGGAGCGATTGGTTGTCGACGTGCGCGAGCACCGCGGCGGTATCGATCGTGATCGGCACTTCGGTGGGCGAGCTGATCCCGGCGCTGGCGCCCATGTCCAAATGGGTGGCGACGGGGACGGTCGTCGTGTTCACCCTCATCCTGTGGCGCGGGCAGCGCACGAGCGGACGGTCGCAGGCGATCACGAGTCTGCTCAAGGGCGTGGCGCTGGTGGCGCTCGTTGCCGCGTGCTTCCTGCTACGCCGTGGCGCGCCTAACGCGCCCGCGCCGAGCCCCGCGCCGGTCGGCGGCGCGCTGTTCGCCGCCATCGTGCTCTCGATGCAGTCGATCATTTACACCTACGACGGCTGGAACGGCGTCGTGTATTTCTCCGAGGAAGTCCATGATCCGGGGCGGGACATTCCGCACTCCATGCTTGGCGGCGTCGTGTCGGTGATCGCCGTGTACGTGGTGCTCAACCTCGCGTTTGCGTACGTGCTGGGGCTATCGGGGATGGCGAACCAATCGTTGGTCGCGTCGTCCGCGGCACGGGCGTTGTTCGGGCCGAGCGGATATACGGTGGTCAACTGCCTAACGGTGCTGTTGCTCGTGAGCAGCGTGAACGCGCTGCTGCTCATGTCGTCGCGGGTTCCGGTGGCGATGAGCCAGGATGGGTTGTTCCCGGCCGCCGCGGCGCGCGTCTCGGAGAGCGGGACGCCCACGGTTTCGCTCGCGGCGAGCGCAGCCGTGTCCCTCGGGTTCATTGCGACGGGTGTGTTCAAGACCGTGACGGCGATCGCCGCGTTCTACTTCGTGGCGAATTACATCGTGTCGTTCTCGGCCCTGTTCGTGCTCAGGCGGCGCGAACCCGACCGCCCGCGACCCTATCGCGCGTGGGGCTATCCGTGGACGACCGGGTTGGCGTTGGTGGTCTCGGCGGCCTTCCTGGTCGGCGCGGTGCTTGGTGACACGACGCTGAGTCTGTACGCGCTGGCAGTGCTCGCACTGAGCGGGCCGCTGTACTGGTTCGGTGCGCGCGCGAGTGCGCGGGTGCGAGCGTCATCGGCCGGCGCGTAGCTGCCGCGGTTAGATTGTCGACGTGCCCCTCAGCTCGCGTCCCGTCCGCATCCACCCTGCCCTCCGTCGCGCCGCGTTGCTCGCAGCCGCGACGGCGTGCTGCGCGTCGTGCGAGCGGCCGCCGCTCACCTGGCGCGAGGCGATGCGCACGCCCAACGCACCGAGCGCGGGCTGGCGCCTGGCCATCGACGCGAATGCGAAACCGGCGTTGGGCGTCGCGGCGACCGCCCCGTTCGTGGCGCCGCCCGGCGCGTGCCCGAGCTCGATCGTGTTCGCGTCCGCGGGCGGCGGCAACTGGTTCGTCGCATGGTGGCAGCCGCGCGCCGACAGCAGCGCGCAGCTCATGGTGTCGCGCTCGACGAACGGCGGCGGATCCTGGATCGTCCCCGTGGTCGCCGACAACCGCGACCAGGCCCCGCTCGGATGCGCCCGGCCTAACCCCGCGATCGCCGCGGATTCGGCGAGCGGCTACGTGCACCTCGCGTACTTCGAAGTTCCGCGCGACGGCGCGGGCGTGTGGTACACGCATTCGCAGGACCAGGGGGCGACGTGGCACGCGCCGGTGGGCGTCTTCTACGGCGACGACCCGGCGCACGCCGACGTGGCGGCGCACGGCGACACCGTGCTCGTGGCGTACGAGTACCCGAATGCCGATGATGCCCGAGTGGGTGTCGCGGTGTCGTACACCGCGGGCCACGTGTTCGCGGCGCGCATGCCGGTGTCGGCGGGCACCGAGCGGGCGAGCGATCCGCGGATCGCGTTAGGCGGCGGCGTGGTCGCGGTCGGGTGGACGTCCGGCGACGCGACCGGCGGCCGCGGCGCCGCCGTCACCGTCGTGGACGTGGCTCCGTTAGGCAGCGGCAAGTGACCGGCACGAGGGTGCGCTGATGCGCGTGGTGCTCGCCGACGACGATCCGGTGATGCAGCGGTTCCTCCGCGGCGCGCTCGAGCGCCGCGGACACGACGTCGTCGTGACGGCGGATGGCGACGCCGCGTGGACCGCCATCGAGCGCGACCCGCCGCCGCTGGCGGTGCTCGACTGGAACATGCCGGTGGTCGACGGACTCGAGGTGTGCCGCCGCGCCCGCGCCGGGAACGCGACGCGCGACACGTTCCTGCTCGTCGTCACCGGACGCGACACACCCGAAGACGTGCAGGCCGCGCTCGAGGCGGGCGCCGACGATTACATGATGAAACCGGTCGACCCGGCACAGCTCATGGCGCGCCTCGCCATTGCCGAGCGCCGCATCGCGCTCGATGCGGAACGCCGCGATGCCGTCGAGCAGCTCGCGCGCGCACAGTGGCTGGCGGGCATCGGCGAAACGGCGATCGCGGTGCAGCACGAAGTGAACAACCCGCTCACCGCGCTCATGATCGAAGCCCAGTCGATCGCGGCGATCGCGAGCGCCAACGCCGAGCTCCGCGCGCTCGGCGAGTCCATCCACGCGCAGAGCGCGCGCATCGCGACGATCGTCAAACGGTTAGGCAAATTGCAGGATCCGCGCAGCGTCGAGTATCTGCGGGGCGGGTCGCGCATGATCGACCTCTCGTCGGACGGCTCGTGAATGCCTAACGGAAAGGCCGGCGCCGCGGCGCGGCGGTTCATCTTCGGCGCGCACGCCTCGGACGAGGGCGGCATCCAGACCGCCGTGCTGCGCGCGGCCGCCGCGGGCATGGATGCCGTGCAGCTCTTCACCGCGATTCCCACCTACTACGGCGACAAGTCCACCATTCGCGGCGAGCGCGTCGAGCGGTTTCGCGCGGCCGTGGCATCGACGGGCTTCAACCCCGCCACCATCCAGGTTCACGCCGCGTACGTCCTCAACACGGCGACGGCCGACGAGCAGAAATGGAGTCGATCGGCCGCGGGCCTCGCGAAAGAGCTCGAGCGGTCCACCGCACTCGGCGTCGGCGCGGTGTGCTTCCACCCGGGCGCCGCGTTGGGCGGCAATCCCGATGCGGCCACGGCGCGCGTCGCGCGAGCCATGACGCAGGCGCTCGAGAAAGCGCCCGGACCCACGCGTCTCCTCGTCGAGAACACGGCCGGGGCCGGTCTCACCGTGGGTCGCACGCCGCACGAGGTGGGAGCCATTCTCGCCGACATCCCGTCGCAGCTGCGAAGCCGCGTGGGCTATGGCCTCGATACCTGCCACTTGTTTGCGGCCGGACACGATATCGTGTCGTCGGCGGATGCGCAGCGGGCTGTGCTGGACGCATTCGAATCGGCCTGCGGAGAACCGCCGTCGTTCTTCCACCTCAACGACAGCGAAGGTGCGCAGGGATCGAATCGCGATCGGCACGCACTGCTGGGACAGGGAAAGATCGGGGCCGAGCCGTTCCGCTGGCTCTTGGCCGACCGCCGAGCATTGGGCGTCCCATTGATTCTCGAAACGCCCCATCGTGAGGAGACCGAGTCCGAGGACAATCTCGCACCGGACCCGAACGATGTCGAAATGTTGCAGCTCTTGCGCTCGATGGCCTTGTCTCAGACCTGAGACCCACGCGAAACTGCATTTTGCCTGGCGTCGTATGTAAACCATGTAGCGCGCGGCGGAGTCCAAATGAAGTCCGGACGGCGTCCGGCGTTGGTCAGGTTGCGCGCAGAGCGCGGTGCGCTGCGCATTGTCGGATAGGCGCCCGTTTCGTGCGCACGCGCGAGCGTTCCGTTTCACGAGGATAGCATGGCCAAGAGTTCGCCGCGCCCGTCGTCGTCAGCCTCCGCGGCACCGCTCGTCGCGGTTCTGCTGCTGACGCTCGTCGTGGCCGGCGCGATCACGTGGGTGGCGTGGCTCTCGACCAGCTCGCACCGCGCGGCGGCCCAAGACGCGATGCGCGACTACGCGGAATTCGCCGCGGCGAACTTCACCGACGCAGCGGGCAAGGCGCTCTACGGCGGCTCCATGGCCATCCTCTCGTCGGTTGGCGCGGGCTCGGCGACGATGGAAGCAGATCACGTCTATCCGCTGTCGACGTTGCACAAAGCCGCGGGCGAGATGCGCGACTGGGGTTGGATGTACGTCCCGTCGCCGCGCTATGTGTTCAGCTACGATCTCTCGACGCACAAGATGGACGTGAGCGGCGACACCATGCCGAGCGACGTCGAGCGCGGGCGATTACTCGATTCGCTGCGAGCGAACTTCGACACCGTAACCGCAACGTCCCAGGGCGCCGGTCCGCACGATCGAGCGCTGTGGGTGATGGCCGACAGCTCGTCGCACGACACCGAGATCTTCTTGATGGTGTACATCCACGGCGTGCACGCGGCCCCCGACATGGTGTACGGCTTCTCGATCGTGTTCCGCACCTATGCGCAGACGGTGCTGCCGCAGCTGGCGCAGGCGACGCCGTTGGTCCCGCGCTCGCTGAGCCACGGCGTGCCTAACGATTCGCTGCTGTCGATCACCGTGTGGGACGCTCCCGGCGGCCACGTGGTGTACCAGTCGCCGGTCAAAGGTCTCACTGAGTTCGGCGCGAAGCAGCAGCTCTGGCGATTCGCCGACGGGCCCATGGTGCAGGTCGCTGTTCGCCAGCAGGCGGCGGACGTGCTGCTGCGCGGCGGCATTCCGCGCAACCGCGTGCCGTTGCTCGTCGCGCTCTTGCTCTGCACCGGCGCGCTCGTGGTCGTCGCGTTCCACCTCGCGCGGCGCGCCGAGGAACTCGCGCACCTGCGAGCGGATTTTACGTCGAGCATGTCGCACGAGCTGCGGACGCCGCTGGCGCAGATCGTGTTGTTCGCCGAGTCGCTCTCGTTCGGCCGGGTGACCACGGAGCGCGGGCGCAGCGACGCACTGCGCGTAATCCTCCGCGAGGCGCGACGGCTGGGTCACCTGGTGGACAACGTGCTGCTGTTCTCGCGCACCGAGCGTCGCGCGACGCACGTGTCGGCGCAAGCGAGGCCGCTGGCGCCATTGGTTCGCGAGATTGTCGAGTCGTTCGAGCCGCTGGCGAAAGTGCGCCAGACGACGCTCCGATTGGCGTTGGACGAGCGCGTGGTGGCGCCCGCGGATGAAGGGGCCATACGGCAGATCCTGCTCAACCTGCTGGACAACGCCGTGAAGTACGGGCCCGACGGCCAGACGGTTGCCGTTAGTCTCAGCCTCGAGCGCAATCGCGCGGTGTTGTGCGTGGATGACGAGGGTGATGGCGTGCCGGAATCAGAGAGCAAACGCATCTGGGATCCATTTGTCCGGCTGCACAGCGGGGAGTATTCCGTGTCCACCGGGAGCGGCATCGGGCTCTCGGTGGTGCGGCAGTTGGTGACGCTGCACGGAGGCACGTGCCGCGTGGATGAGGCGCCGTCCGGCGGAGCGCGGTTCGTGGTGGAGTTACCCGGTGCTCGCGTCGGAGGTGGTGAGGGTGGAGCGGGGAGCACATCGTCCGAAGGAGGAGCGCATGATCTCGCTGCCGCACGATAGTACGAGCCAGGGAGTTGCAACGAGCCAGGGAGTTCGCATGCACCGCATCCTGATCGTCGAAGACAATTCCGATCTCGCATCGGGTCTCAAGACCAACCTCGAGCTCGAAGGATACGATGTGTCGATCGCCGGCGATGGCGTGAAGGGGCTGTCGCAAGCGCGCGCGGTGCATCCCGATCTCATCATGCTCGATCTCATGCTGCCGAAGCTCGACGGCTATCGGCTGCTGCGATTGTTACGGCAGGACGGATTCGCCGGACCCGTGCTGGTGCTCACGGCGCGCGGCGACGAGGCCGACAAGGTGCGCGGTTTCCGCTGGGGCGCGGACGACTACGTCACCAAGCCGTTCAGCTTGATGGAGCTGCTGGCGCGCGTCGAGGCGCTTCTCAGGCGCAGCGCCGCGTCGCCGATGCCGGTTGCGCCCAAGGTCGCGCCGCCGCCGGTACGCTTCGGCGAAGTGGAAGTGCGGCCCGCCACGCACGAGGTGCTGCGCTCCGGCGAGCCGGTGCCGCTCCGACCAAAGGAGTTCGATCTGATCATGGCGCTCATTCAGCGCAACGGTCAGGTGGCGTCGCGCCTCGAGCTGCTGCACGAAGTGTGGGGCTACGATGCGGAGATCGTGAGCCGCACGGTGGACACGCACATGGCCGAGCTGCGCCGCAAGCTGGAGCGCGACCCCGGCTCGCCGCGCCATCTCCTAACGGTGCGGAAAACGGGCTATCGGTTGCAGGTGTAAAGGCGGACAGAGCGCGGACAAAGCCGGACAGAGGACGGATCGTTCGGCTGTAGGGGAACGTGCTTACTGCGCCGTCCCGGTCAGCACGGGTGTGGTTGTGGGATGGGGCGATCCGCCGGACGGTTCATCCGTCACGGCAATGGCCGCGAGCGAATCGCTCGGCAGCGAGTAGTGCGCGATCACGAGCGCGTCGCCCGACGCGCTCGTCGCGAAAACGCCGGCGCTGATCTTCCGTTGGGCACGCGTGATCAGCCACAGTTGGTACGTGCGGTTGGGCGCGGCGCGCGGCAGGTGATGGGCGACGAACGTCCACTGACCGGTCATCTGATTCCAGAACATCTTCGCCGACGGCTGACGCGCACTCGGCGCGCCAACTGCGATCACGCGCACGTCGGCGCCGGTGATCGCGTCGAGCAGCGCCTGGCGGTCAGCCAGCACGGAGTCGCGCGCGGCAATTTCCCGCTCGAAGCGTCGTTGGGCGGCGAGCAGGCGCTGCGTGTCGCGTTGCAGTGCGTGCACGTGCTGGCGCGCCGACATCGCCCAGAGTGCGAGCGCGACGCCGACGAGCACGATCGCCGCGCCGGCGACGAGCCGCGCCGTCGAGAAGCGCGTAAGGCGATGCGCCGGTGTGCGCACGGGAATGTGGTCGCGATGCGCTGGTGAGCCTGGTGGCGGATTCATGGGTCGAGCCCAATGTATTGCGACTGGTGCATGCCGCCAGAGACGAATTCCCAGAGGGAAATTCGCATGTACAGAGAGAGAAATCGCGCGCGCCCCTATTGCGCTGGTGTAGGACCTTCTTAGTTTGTGGCCCGACGGAGCCCTGTTCTTCTCTAGGACAAGATCCATTCAACCAAATCGGGAGAGACCATCGATGGCCACCAAAAAGAAGCGCGGCGCGAAGAAGGCTTCAAAGCGCACAGCGAAGAAAGCGGCCAGGAAGGGTGGACGGAAGGCAGCACGCAAGGCGGCACCGCGGAAGAAGCGCGCGCCCAACCCGGCGTTCATGCGTCCGATGCAGCCCGATGATGCGCTCGCAGCAGTGGTCGGTGCCGGTGGTATGCCTCGTACCGAGATCACGAAAAAGCTGTGGGCCTACATCAAGCGCAACAATCTGCAGGATGCGAAGAACAAGCGCATGATCAACGCCGACGACAAACTCGGCCGCGTGTTCAATGGCAAGAAGCAGGTGTCGATGTTCGAGATGACGAAACTCGCCAGCAAGCACATGAAGTAATTCTCACTCGACGGCAACTCATGCGTCGAGCAGTCGAAGGGGGCGTACC
>DASVAC010000195.1:0-3578 GCA_036376535.1 Gemmatimonadaceae bacterium
GACAGCGTGGCCGTTCGCGCGCGGATCATCGAGTGCCCCGGGTACCAGAGCTGCGCCGCTCCCCAGCCGCGCTCGGCGTGCGTCAGCGTGTCGAGCGGCAGCCGGTTGGGCGGCGGCCACTCGGCGAGCGCGACTTGCACGCGTATCGGCCCAGCCGAGTGCGGAACGAGCGCCAGCTGCACCACCGCCAGGTGCGGATCGGCGCGCGAGAGAAACGTTTCCACGCGCACCGATGTGCGCCGCGAGCCATCGACCCAATCGTAGGTGGTTCGCGCGACGCCCGTGCGCATGTCGATGGTTTGCCGGTACGACTGGATCGCGCCGCTCGTGACCGCGGTGGTATCGAGCCACTGCGCGCCGTCGAACACGGCGATGGCGTTCCAGGCCGGTGCGGCGGCGATGCGGGGGACGTCGAGCGGTCCGTGCTCATAGAGTCCGGCTACCAACGACGGTGCCGCCCCTATGCCTAACGGAGGCACCGTGACGCCGATGTGGCCGTTGCCTACGAAGGGGGACGGCGTGCGTGCCGGGTCGGATGTGGCCAGTACGAACGCCGAATCGGAAGGAGGTGTCTGTGCCGCCGCGCGGGCGGTGGCGGCCAGCGCCGCCGCGCCAAGCGCGGCGCCGGCCGCCACCACCCGCGCGGTACGGCCCGGCGGCGGGCCGTTGCCGGCCCGCCGCCTAACCATCCAGACTGCCATGCCCTAGTGCTGCGACTTCGATGGCGACGCCGAGGTCGGCGACGCCGTCGAATCCGGCGAGGTCGGCTCCCCGTTCGCGCCGAAATTATAGCGCAACGATACCGTCAGCCGGCGCGGCAGAATCGGCCGCGCCAGGAAAATCGGGTTCGTGCCGGAGGTCAAAAGGCGCGGATTGCCTTCCTCGAGACCCTCGCCCTGGAACGCGTTCAACAGATGCACGTCGAGCGTCACCCCGTTCGCGGGGAACAGGTACGAGAGCCCGAAGTTGAAGTAGCTGTATGCCGGGAGCGCGATGCCCGTCGTGATGTCGACGAATCGCGAGCCGACCCAGTGCCAGTCGGCCAGCGCACGGAGCTTGCCGATCGTATAGGTGCCGGAGATGTTGCCTAACGATGCCGGCACGCCGTTGAGCCGCGCCCCGACCTTCGCGCCGGCGCCCGACCCGAGCTCGGCGCGGAGAAACGTCCCGCTGCCTAACAATTGGAGGCCGGAGAAGGGATTCGCGACCAGCTCGACCTCCGCACCGTAGGCCTTGTTCTGCGGCTGTGGTTGGATGACCCACGTCGACCGGCCCGTGACCGAGTCGATCACGAGTCCCTGATTGACGACGTTCTTGAGCACCGTGTAGAACCCGTCCAGCGTATATCCGAACATGTCGGTGACGCCCTTCACGCCTGCCTCGTACGACTGCACCTCTCGGGACTCGAACAGATTCACTTGCTGTTGCGCCTGCGCCTGCAGGAACTCATCCAACGCCGGCATCTTGTAGCCGCGCGAGGCCGACGCATAGAGGGACAAGTTATCCTGGAGCGCGTAGTTAATTCCGAGTGAACCGGCCCAATCGGTGATGCCCTTCTGGAAGTGGCGGAACGAGCCGTTGCCGAACGTCTCGTTGTTCCACGGCGTGGCCGCGTTGCTATCGAGATCGAACGTGGATGTATTCTCGGACGACTGTACGTAGTCGTCGTACTCGACGCGGCCGCCGGCGTCGATGTGCAGCTTGTCGGTGGGCTGCAGGCTGAAGCCGATGACGCCGGACACGATGCTCGTCTGGCCCGTGCCGTTGGTGTAGCCCGACATGAAGTTCATGAAGCCGTTCTTGGTGATCGGCGTCGGCGCGCCGCCGGGCGTGGTCACCACGGCGTCCAGGAAGCGCGGATTATCGCGCACGTCTGTCAGGACTTGGCTGAAGAACCAGTTGTTGGTTTGGCTGTAGTTGGCAAAGTAGGCGCCGAACGACACCGTGTTCTTCCCGAATTCCTTACGCAGCTGCAGCTGATCCTGGAACGCCGCGATCGGCTTCGCCACGTGGATGTCCTGTCCCGGCGCGACGAGATCGTTAGGCGTGCTGAACGGCAGCGGGTTGCCCGCGTCGTCGAAGTGATTGGTGTAGTTGAGCTGGATCGTGGACCCCGCAGGGAGGCCGAGGCCGCCCTGGCCCGCCGGCATGGTCAGAAAATTCTGCACCGTCATCGCGTTCGACGGCACGAGCGCGTTCCACTCCTCGTGGTCGCGCATGATCGACGCGCTGTTGCGGATGTGCCAATTGTTCGACAGGTCGAACGCCGCATCGGCCGTGAACCAGGACGCGTCGGTCGCGATGCCGTTGCCTAACGGGAACTCCTGCTTGCCGGTCGGTGTGGGCACCGAGAGGGCGAGGCCCTCGTTCGTGTTCATCGACCCGTACGCACCGAAGCCGGGGACGCGAGTTGGATTCCCGTTGTTCTGGAACGGCAAGTCGAGGATGAACTGGTTGTTGTCGTCGATGACCTTTGCCGAGAACCGGATGTAGCCGTTGTCGAGCAGGCGGGTGACGTTGGCCTTCAACTGGCCCCCATGGATGCCGGGGAATCCCGGGTCGCGCACGCCGTGGTCGTAGCGATAAAATCCGCCGATGTTGAACCGCCACTGGTCGTTCAACGGGCCATTGATGTCGACGTCGTAGCGCGCCAACCCTTCCGTGCCGCCGGTCGCGACCATTGTGCCTTCAAACTGATCACCGCCTGTCTTGTTGATGAAGTTGATGATGGCGCCGGGCGTGTTCGATCCGAACAATGCGGATGCACCGCCGCGGACGACTTCCATGCGCTCAATGTTCTCGTCCGGACGGAAGAGGTTATCGGCATTCATGAAGAAGGTGTGCATCGTGGGGAACACCGGGAGTCCGTCCTCCATGAACATCACGAGCTCCACACCGAGAATGCCGCGCATGCTGATGTTTTCGTTCACTTCACCACCCGAGCTCTCGACGCGCGTGAAGCCCGGAACGTAGCGCAGCATTTCCGTGGTGCTACGCGGAGCGGCTTGTTGAATTTCTTCCGGACTCATCGAGGTCACCGCGACGCTTGCCTTGAGGTTCTGCGTCGGAACCGGTGTCCCAGTGACGACCACGCTCTGCAATTGCAGCGGATCCGAGTGCAGCGTGAAGTTCTGCTCGGTGCGCTGGCCGTCGGTCACGCTGACGGTAGCCGAATCGGGACGGTACCCGATCAGGCGAATGCGCACGAGGTGCGAGCCAGCTGGAACGCTCCGGAGGACGTAGTTGCCGTCGCCGCCGGTTAACGCGCCAATGGTCGTTCGATCGACGAAGACCTGCGCACTGCTGATGGGAGTGCCGTGTTCATCCACGACCTTGCCGGCAACGCTGCCGTTTCCTGCCGCCTGGGCGTTGGCGGCGATCGGCATGACGGCTGCGGCAGCGAGGGTCACAGCCAGCGCCGTCATGACGAGATGATGCCGCGCACTCGGCTTACCCCAACGCGAGTTCGGGATCATAGGAATAACCTCCATGGTTCGAAGCGTGTTGGTCGAGCACACCTCACGAGCGACGCCGTTGCGTTGGGCACGCCGCGGGCGCGGTGGACGGTGATGAGTTGT
>DASVAC010000196.1:0-33498 GCA_036376535.1 Gemmatimonadaceae bacterium
CTCGAGCGCCCTCAAGAGTTTCGGCTGCAACCGTGGCGGCATCTCGCCGATCTCATCGAGGAACAGCGTACCCGTCGAGGCCAATTCCATCAGGCCGCGCTTCTGCGCACGCGCGTCCGTGAACGCGCCGCGCTCGTGTCCGAACAATTCCGATTCGAGCAGCGTCTCCGGAATCGCCGCGCAGTTGACCGCGACAAACGGCTCGCCGCGCGTCGGGCCCGCGTAGTGGATGCCGCGTGCGAACAACTCTTTGCCTGTGCCGGTCTCGCCGACGATGAGAACCGTTGTGAGGCGGCTGCCCGCTACCTTGCGCGCTCGATCGAGCGCGTCGCCCAACGTCGTACTCGCGCCCACGATGCTCTCGAGGCCGAGTGGCGTCGACTGGCGCGATGCGCCGTCCGTGGAGCTGGCTGAAGGAAAGCTGGCGCCCAACGCCGGCACGATTCGCGGTGGCGACGAATTTGGAGCTCTCGCCGCTGCTTCGCGATTGTTGCCCGAAGCAAGTGGGCCGTTGGATCTCGAGGAGTCGTCGGACGGAAAATCCGGCATGGGAATCGGGACGGGGTCAGTGCGCGATGCTATACACGCGCACGCTGGGTTCACGAAGAATCGACGATCGAGGCTGGTAGCCGGTCTCGCTCAACCAGGCGGCGAAAGTCGCCTACCTACGGCGATCGCCTCCGGCGGCATTCCGAGTCGTGCGTATGCGGCGCGGGCTTGTTCCCAAGCCGTTCGCGCACGAGTCGTTTGGCCGCGCGAGGCGAGCACGTCGCCATACTCCACGAGCACGCGGGCCCCCATCAGCAGGTCTTCGCTTTGAGCGGCCAGCGCGCGTGCGCTATCCAGGGACGCGACTGCCTGCTCGGTGGCGCCGCGCCTCGCTTCGACACGTGCTCTAAAACGCAGACCCTGCGCTCGGCCGAGTCGGTCACCGCGGGTTGACGCGAGGCTCAGCGCGCGTCCACTCGCTGCTGCGCATTCGTCGGTATCGGCGGCCGCGAACGCAATTTCTGCCGCCGTTGCCCATAGCCGCTGTTGCAGGAGGGCGTCGCCCAATTGCTCGGCGATCGCGAGGCCCTCGGCCACGGCGCCCCGTGCTTCATCCAGCCTGCCGCGCTGGACGCGAAGCTGTGCGAGGTTGTCGAGCGCCCACGCGACTCCGGCATCGTCGCCAGCCTCGCCGAGTGCGCGCATGCTCAGCCGGAAGCGTTGGGTGGCGTCCTCGACGTCGCCCAAGAGAACCGAGAGCGCGCCGAGATCGAGCTCAATGCGCGCGAACAGCGCGTGGTCGCCGGACGCTACCGCGTTCAGCGAGGCGTCATCGTACTGCCGTCTCGCGGCCGCGAGGTCACCACGGCGATGCGCGACGCGCGCGAGCGACGCTTGGGCTCGCGCGATACCGATGGCGTAGCGGATGAACTGTGCGGTCTCGAGGCTCCGCCTGAATAATGCTTCTGCTTCGCTGGTCGACCCGATGTCGAACAGCAGTGCGCCGTGCCAGCGATGGAGGTCGGTGTGGAGCGGAGACGTCGGCGCGCCGTCGATGAGGGCCAGCGCCATTTCGAATGCCACGCACGCTTCGGCGACACTGCCGCGGTGCTGGTGCTCGCGCGCCCGCGCCACGAGTTCGCGCGCTTCCTGTGCATGGCTGCCGGGGCGCGTCGCGGCGAAGGCGTGGGATGACTTCGACTCGCGGCGAAAATGCGTCTCGTGTGGAGTCACGAGTCGCACTCCATTGGATTTTCAGTGGGGATGACTGCAATTGAAAACCGCATGCGCACGTTCTCGGTCGCGGAATGAAGGGAGCTCCCGCTGGCGCACGGTTTAGCAACCGGCATGCCCCGGTTAAGTCATTGTCGTTTTGTCGTTTGGGTTTTGCCCGACCGGTGACTCTCGCACTCTGTTGCGAGAGATCGTTGCAGCCTGCAACGAATTGTTCTATGCGCGGGATCGAGTGAAGGCCCGATCTCAGTGCGATCCGGCGGTGGCGCGCGAGGCGCTGGCCGCGACGTGTGCGTACACAGCGCGCGAGATGTCCACGATGAGCGATCGGGCGACGTTTTGGTCGGGAATGCCTCGCGTTAGGACGACGAGGATGTAGGGCGGCGCCTCGCGCGGATACACGATCGCCGCATCGTGCAGGTGGCCCGTGATCCATCCGGTCTTGTGCGCGACCGGCGTGCCTGGCGGCAACCCTGCAGGAATCTCGGCGCTGAACTCCTGGTGCAGCAGGATGTCGCGCATCATGCCGCAGCTGGCGGCGGACGCCGCGCGATTCGTCTGGATCGCGTCGAGAATCGTCGCGAGATCGCGCGCCGAGATCATGTTGTTGAGACCGCGCTGAAACGCCTTGTCGTCTTCCACGCCGCGCAGGACGTGCGTGTGTGTGGCGCCGAGTTGGCGCATGAACGCTGTCGTGCGATCGGCGCCCGCGAGAGCGATCAACGTGTTGGTCGCGAGATTGCTCGAGCGATCGATCATGTGGTCCATCAAATCGCGCACGCTGACGCGGGTGCCGACGAGCTTGTACATCGAGCTGTCGGAGTCATCGCCTGGATCGAGTGTGTAGGCCGAGCTGTCGACAATCGACTTGAACTGATTCTCGACGAGAATCGCCTTGTCGAGCGAGAGGCTATCGTGATCGATCTGACGGAACAGCTCGATCATGACGGGCACTTTCATCGTGCTCGCCGCATGGAACTCCGTGTCGGCATCGATGTACAGCGAGTCGGTGCCATCCAGTCGCCTGAAGGCGAGACCAACTTGGGCGCCAGGCACTTGGGCGATGCCCGCACGAATGATCTGCGCGAGCGAATCGGTGGGCGAGTGCGGCAGCGCGAGCACTAACGCGAACAGGAGTGCATGCATGCGGCGAATATACGACGGTGCGCGGTACGGGGAAGCGGCGGGTTGCCTTCGCAGTGGTGACTCGTATTGCGTTATGCCAGCACGCCGGTCACCTTGGGGCAACCCCTTGCCTTCCGCCACATGACGCAGAGCCAAAGCGAGAGCGGCGCGGACGCTCCACCGATTCATGGCAAGCGGGAGCGGCTACGCTTCACCGACTTCCGCTTCCGGCGCGCGAGCGACGGCCGATGCTCGGCCGAAGTCGAACTCGAATGGATCGAGGGACAGAAGGTGCGCGGCACCGCCTCCGGTCAGTCGAGTGCCACCGTCGATCTCCGCGTGGCCGCCGAGGCGGGTCTCCGCGCAATCGAGAGTTTTTCCGACGGCGGTCTCGCCTTCGAGTTGATCGGCGTGAAATCCATCCGCGTGTTCGATGCGAACGTCGTCATCGTTTCCATCGCCAATCGGCACGAAGGCCCGCAGAAGCTGCTTGGCTCCTGCTTGGTCGAAGATGACCCGGTGCGAGGTGCCGTGCTCGCAGTCTTGAACGCCACGAACCGCGTGCTCGGCAACTTCATCGCGACGCGCTAGGAGCCCACCGTTTTGCGGACTAACGAGTGCCCAACGAGCTAACGACGCCCAGAGCGGTGCGGAGCGCGGCGATCCTCATCGCCGTTCTCGCGCTGCCCGCGTGCCACTCCTCGCACCCGACTCCGGCACCGACGCCGGTCACGACGGCCCAAGCGGCCGACACCACACCACACAAAGTCTCTACAGACAGCGCCGGCGACACGTCGAAGGTCGCGTCGCCCGCGGTGACGGGCGAGGCACTGCAGATATTCGGCGACACGCTCGCGCAGCCGGTGCCCGCCATGACAGCGGACTCGGTGGTCGCACCCGTGGACTCCGAACCGACGTGGGACATCGACGTCCGCTCCTTCGAGACGCGGTCGCGCGTCGCGTATTTCGTGAATCGTCTGCAGAACGATGCGCACGACCGATTCGGCGACATGCTGGCGCGCGGCGGCCGCTACGAGAAAATGATTCGCGGGAAGCTCAAGACCGCGGGTCTTCCGCAGGACCTCACGTATCTCGCACTCATCGAGAGCGGGTACGATCCGCACGCCTACTCGAGTGCGGCGGCCGTGGGTCTCTGGCAGCTCATGTCGAGCACCGCGCGCGGCGCAGGGCTGCGCGTCGACTGGTGGATCGACGAACGCCGCGACCCCGTTCGCTCGACCGATGCGGCGATCAAGTTCCTCGGCTGGCTCAATGATCAATTTGGCTCGCTGTACCTCGCGGCCGCGGCGTACGATGGTGGACCAGGTCGCATCGCTCGCGGACTCTCGCGCTACGCCGATGAGCTGGAAGGGCAGTCCGGCGACGAAGCGTTCTTTGCCTTGGCCGAGAAGGACTATCTGCGCGCCGAGACGCGCGACTATGTGCCGAAGCTGATCGCGGCGGCGCTCATCGCGAAAGACCCGAAGCGCTACGGCTTCAACATCACGTACGACTCGGCGTTCGTGTACGACTCGGCGCGCGTTGGTCCGTCGACTCCGTTGGCCGCGGTGGCGAAGGCGGCGCACACGACGACGGCATCGATCCTCGACTTGAATCCGGAGATTTTGCGCGGCATGACGCCGCCGCACGACTCGTTCACCGTTCGCGTTCCGTTAGGCACCGTCGGCTTCGACTCGGCGTTCGCGGCGCTGCCGGCGGCGGACCGCACCGCGTACAAGCGGTCGGCATCCCGCAAGGGCGACACGATGGTGCGGCTCGCGAGTCGGGCGGGCATCACGGTGAAGCAGCTCGAGTGGTACAACCCCAAGCTCAAATCCACGCGGCACGGGCATGTGGCAGCGGGCGAGCCGGTGCTCTTTCCTGTGGCGGCGGTCGTGTCGGCCGCGCGAGACGTCCCGGACCCGTCGATCGAGCGCTATGGGTCGTCCGGGCGGTCGATCACGCACGTCGTGCGCAAGGGCGAGTCGTTAGGCCTGATCGCGAAGCACTATCACACGTCGGTCAAGTCGCTCATGCGGCTGAATGGCTTGCGCAAGAGCATCATTTTCCCCGGCGAAGTGCTGTTCGTGAAGGGCTCGGCCCGGCGCTCGTCGCACAAGTCCGCGCGCGCGTCGCGCGCCTCGAAGTCCCACGAGAAGGTCGCGCAATATTAGCATCGCTCGCAGTCAGGCGACGCGGATCGACGCCTAACGAAAACGGGGAAGCGCTCGCGCGCTTCCCCGTTTCGTACAAGCGACTGCTGCTGGGCCGTCAGTTCACCAGGCCGTTGCCCGTATAGCCCCTCATGACCATCTCGTCGTAGCCGTTGCGCGGATCGACGCCCAACGAACGAAGCGTCTCGACGGCCTCTGGTCCGCGGTTGTACACCAGCAACGCGAGCCGGAGGTCGCCGTGGTACTGGTCGATGAGCGACCGCAGATAGCGGAAGCCCAGGCGCAGGTTCGTGCGCGAGTCGAAGAGCTTCTCCTTGGTGATCGTATGATCGAACCAGCGGGCCGTGGACGGCATCAGCTGGGTCAAGCCAACCGCGCCCACACTGCTCACGGCGTGCGGGTTGAACTCACTCTCGACGTTCACCACGCGGAAACCGAGATCCGCGTCGATGCCCTCGGCCTGGGCGATATCGTAGACATCACCCGCCAGGTTCGCGTCGACTTTGTACTTGGCCGAGTATCCGAGGATGGCGTTCGCGCGATCGAGGCGGGCCCGGGTGAGCTCCAACTCCCCGCGGGTCGCGTCAAGCTGCGACCGGAGGTCCTTCGCCTCGTGACCGAACGAAAAGCCCGAGAATGCGGACGCTTCCGCCGACCGCGGACGCTCGTGAGGAATCAAGGCGACCGAGACCGCCAAACCGGCAACGAGAAGCAGCTTCTTGACCCGCTCGTTGCGGCGAACCCGATCACCGCGATAGACGTAACTCTGCTGTCTGCCGTGCACTAGGATTCTCCTGTTGGAGAGTGTGCGACCGGTACCACTGAACCACGCCTGCTCAGTCGCACAGGTAGGGCAACGGACGTGCCGTCATGGGTTAACAAAATGTCCCGAGCGCCCGCCGTCCTTTTCTAATAAACGGATATCAGAAATGGTCATGGCCCTATCTATTGATTTGGCCATGTCATAGACGGTGGTCAGGCTCACGGCGACCGCGGTGATCGCCTCGATTTCGACACCGGTGCGATCATTTGTTCGCGTGGTCGCCTCACACGTGACGCCGGGCAAGCTTTCGTCCAATGTAAGCGTCACTTGCACGTCGGTAAGGGAAATCGGGTGGCAGAGCGGAATTAGCTCCGAGGTCCGCTTGGCAGCCATTATTCCGGCAATTTTTGCCACACCGAGCACATCGCCCTTGACCAAGGCGTTTTGCTGAATTGCTCTGTAGGTGTCGGGCTTCATTCGGATCGAACCCGTGGCGCGCGCGAAACGCTCGGAAACCGGCTTGCCGCCTACATCCACCATGCGTGCCTCGCCCGCACTGTCGACGTGTGAGAGCTTTTTCATGAGAGTCGGCCTCGGAGCTCGCGCACTAGGTGAGACGCGAGAAGCTGTGGGCTGACATTTCCGTTAGCACGCAAACGCGCCTCGAGTACGACATCGATCGCACGCGCGGCCGCGAGTGCGCCGGCGGCGTCGCCACGTCCCAGGGCACCGCGCGCGCGCTCGCGCAGCATTGCCGTGAGAGCGTCAAGGGCATCGGTGAACGGGCCGCGCGACCGAGACGCGCCCAGACTCATTACGGCCTTCACGCGATCGGGCGGAGAGAGCGAACCGTCGGCTGCTTGGAGCAATGCGGCGGCGGTGGACATCGCATCGCGGCGCGTTTGTGCGCCCAGCAGCGTGCCGGGCGCGCCGGCCGCGAGGCGGACGCGCTCGTTCACCGACTTCGGGAGGTCGGTGTCATCGAGTGCCGTCGCGAAATTCGGTATCTCGACCAGCTCGCGAACGTCTCGTTCAGGAAGGACCGGGACGCGCACCGCCACGACGCGAGAGCGAATCGTTGGCAGGAGTGCGCCGGGTTCACTCGTGGTGAGAATGATGGCCGTGTCAGCCGGCGGCTCCTCGAGCAATTTCAGAAATGCGTTGGCCGCGAACTCCGCGCCCTCCTGTGGGACCATGCGTTCGGCGTCCCCGACGATGAAGACTTTTCGCTTCGCGAGTGCGGGCGTTTGAGCGGCTAGCTGGACGAGCGCGCGTACGCTCGCCACGTAGATGCCCTCCGTGCCGGATGGCGGCGCATAGAGTCCGTTCGCTTTGAGTCGATCGCTCAGCGCTTCGGAGAGATCGTCTAGCACGTCTGACGCGCTCGCGTCGGACTCGGTGCGCGGTCGCGGAAAGAACCAGCGCAGATCCGGGTGCGCCAGTGACTCCGCGAAGCGGCAGTTGTCGCACTTGCCGCAGGGCCGCGGGCCGTCGGCTGGACCGCTGCACAGCAGATACTGGCCTAACCAGAGCGCGAGGCGCTGTTTCCCGACGCCGCGCGGACCATGGAAGAGGAGGCTGCCGGGCAGGCTATCGCGCGCGATCGCGTCCGTGAATTGCCGCCGGAGCTCGTGGTGGCCGACGAGGGGGATCAGTGGCACGACGCAATATACAGAATAGGTGCGGTGCTCACGCGGTCACCCGTTGGCGGAGCAGCGTGGCGGCGCGCTCGAGTTGATCGGTTCGTCCCATCACGAGGATCGTGTCGCCCGCGTGCAGGACTTCATCGCCGCTGGGACTCGCGACGAGTCCACCGCCGTCGCGCTGAATGGCAACGACGGTCGCGCCACTGCGCTCGCGGAAGCGGATGTCGGACAGCGGCTCACCAGTGGCCGGCGCCCCGGGCTCGACGCGCATGACGACCAGCGTGACGTCGGTGAGGAACCGGCTGATGTCTTCCACGCGGACGCCCGTGTCGGGCAGCGGGCGGAACATGTCGTCGTACTGGCTGCGCACAGTGCGCACTTCGCGCTCGATCACATCGCGCGGAACGAGGTAGCGGCGCAGCACGCGCGTGAAGACCTCGATCGCCGTCTCGAATTCTTCGGGTACGACCTCGCCGCTGCCCAACTTCACGAGCGATCCGATCTCGCGCATGTATCGCGTGCGCACAATCACGTGAACGTTGGGATTGAGGCGGCGCACGCTCGCGACGGTTGCGCGGGTCGCGGCGATGTCGGAGATGGCGACGACCAACACGCGTGCGCGTTCGACGCCGGCGTGGTGGAGGATCTCGGCGCTCGAGGCGTCGCCGTACAACACGGGCTCGCCGCGACCCCGCTCCTGGCGCGCTTTGTTCGCATTGGAGTCGATCACGCGGTATGCAATGCCGACGTCGCGGAGCACGCGCGCGAGGTTGCGGCCGTTGAAGCCGAAGCCGACGATGATGACGTGATCGCCAATGGGTGCGTCGGCCTGCATCCGAGCACCCGTCGGGCTCGCGCGCCAGCGGTTAGGCGTGCGTCGCTCGAGCCAGGCGCCGGCGCGAGGCGCGATGTCGATCAGCGCGGGCGTCAGCGCCATGGTGCCGACGGCAACGGCGAGGAAGAGCTGATCGAGGCGCTCGTCGAGGAGGCCCGCCGTCATTCCGGCTGCCGAAAGCACGAACGAGAACTCTCCGATCTGTGCGAGCCCGAGACCGGTGGCGAGCGCGGGGCGCAGCGATTGTCCGAGCGCGAGCGAGGCGCCGCCGGTCACGACGACTTTCACGGCAATGACCGTGGCAATGGCGCCGAGAATGAGCAACGGCGATCGGCCGACGGTGCGAATGTCGAACAACATGCCGATGGAAATGAAGAACAAGCTGTTGAACACTTCGCGGAGCGGGACGATGTCGCTCAAGGCTTGCTGGCTGTACTCGGAATCGGCGATCACGATGCCGGCGATGAACGCGCCTAACGCGAGCGACAGGCCCACGCGCGCCGATGCCCAGGCGGTGCCCAGGCAGAAGAGGACGATCGTGAGGAGAAAGACTTCGCGGCGGCGCGTCGCCGCCACGAGGTGCAAAATGCGCGGCACCACGAGACGCGCCGCGACGACGGTGGCGGCGATGAACAGCGCCGCCTCGACCAGCGTGCGCACGAGGCTGGTCGGGTTGCGGCCGCCGCCGGCGAGTGCGGGCGTGAGCAGCATCATGGGCACGACGCACAGGTCCTGAAAGATCAGGATGCCCAGGGCGGCGTTGCCGAACGGCGTATCGAGCTCGCCGCGCTCGGCGTAGAGGCGCAGCGTGATCGCCGTGCTGCTCAGCGCGACGAGCATGCCGAGGAAAATCGCGACGGGCCAGGCAACGGCGAGCAAGCGCGCGAGGGCGGCCGTGACCGCGATGGTCACGCCGACTTGGAGCGCGCCGCCGATGAACAAGAAGCGTCGGAGCCGAGCGAGGTGCTGCAGCGAGAACTCGAGTCCGACCGTGAACAACAGCAGGATCACGCCGATCTCGGCCAGGGATTCGACATCCGCGATGTTTCGGATGAGACCGAATCCGTAGGGTCCCGAGATGACGCCTGTGATCAGAAATCCGACGATGGGCGGAAGCCTGAGTCGATGAAACGCGAGCGCCGCGGCGACGCTGAGCGCAAACAGGATGAGGAGGTCGGGAAGGAGCCCAGGCTCGGACATGGCGCAATATGTCCCGTCTGGTAGCGAGTGGGGAGCACCTGACCGATGATGAGTGAGTGCGAGCATTGCGTGGTGAGCGGTGTATGAGAGACCGTGGACACCGCTCCACGCATGGCTAGTCACACGACACGATCGCGCGCGGCGATACGGGTCGGAACTCGGCGTGCGCGAGCCGCTTTCGTGTCGTGCGATGTTCGCATAGGTTGGCTCCGGCAGGCGTGCGCTGGGCAGGTGCAGTGGAACGGTACGAGGAGGTTTGGTGAAGCGACATCACTGGGTCGTGCGTGTCACGCATTGGGTGAACGTGGTCGCGCTCACGATCATGGTGGGCAGCGGATTGCGCATCTTCAACGCGTATCCCGCATTTGCGCGGCGCGGCGAGACGTTCTGCTGCTATCCGTTCGCGCACAAACCGATTCCGGACTGGCTCACGTTCGGCGGTTGGTTAGCCGGCGCGCGCAATTGGCACTTCGCCGCGATGTGGGCGCTGGTGCTGAACGGGCTCGTGTATCTCGGATTCATCTATCTGCACGGCGAATGGCGGGATCTCGTTCCACGACGCGGCGATCTCCGCGATGCGTGGCAGATGGTCAAGTTCTACGCGTTCGCTCGGCGCGATCATCCGCGCCAGGGAAAGCACAACGCCCTGCAGCGGGCCACGTACTTCGCGCTGCCGGTGGTGGGCATCGCGTCGGTGATCACGGGGCTCGCGATCTGGAAGCCCGTGCAGTTGGGCCTGCTCACCGATTTGTTAGGCGGCTACGTGTGGGCGCGCTATTGGCATTTTCTCGCGATGCTCGTGCTCGTGGTGTTGGCCGTGATTCACGTGTTCATGATCTTCGCGGTCGATCCGTATTCGCTGACGTCTATGATCACGGGCAGTTACGATGAGCGGTTGTCGCCGGAAGAACGAAACGCGCGGCCGTTCTATCACCTGTTGCCGCCGCGACGACCGACCAAGGCGCGCGCATCGGGGGAGACGCAACCGTGAGGCGCCGGCGTTTCATCGAAGTATCCGCGTTGTCGCTCGCGTCGGCGCTGTTGTTGGCGTGCGATTCGGAGGGGCCGAAGAGCGCGCGACCCGCGCTGCGCGCCGCCGAACGATGGAACGAGAAGGTCGAACGAGCATTGTTCCGGCATCGCTCCATGGACTATGGCACCGCGGCGCTTGCGGGGGCGGCATATCCCAAGTACTTCGTGTCGGATCGCGTGCCGGTGTGGCACGAGAGCGAGCGCGGTCCGTGGTCCTTGGAGGTGACGGGCCTCGTCGACACGCCGGTGCGACTGTCGTTAGCAGAGCTGCAACTGCTCCCGTCGGTGACCCAACGCGTGAACCACTACTGTGTCGAAGGGTGGACAGCCGTGGTCGAGTACACGGGGGTTCGCGTTAGCCAGCTGGCGCATCGCGTGGGCGTGAAACCCGAGGCGCAGTACGTTGATTTCGCGTCGTTTGACTCCGACTATCACGAAAGCTGGGATCTGGCCAGCGCTTTGCATCCGCAGACGTTGGTCGCGTACGGTTTGGATGGCCATTTACTGGGTCCAGGCCACGGCGCGCCGGCACGATTGCACTCGCCTATCAAGCTCGGCTACAAGTGCACGAAGTATTTGACCCGAGTGGAATTCATGGCGCAGCGCAACGGCGGATACTGGAGTGATCGCGGGTACGAATGGTACGCTGGCACGTGAGGCGGTGTCCATCGAGTGGACGCCGGCACGCAGCGCGATGCAGCAAGGCTCATGGGCCGGGAGGACACGGTGCGACGCACATGGCTGTTGGTAGCGGGCGCGGGGTTGGCACTGTCGTTGTCGGCGTGTGCGCATCACGTGCCGCCGTCGACCAACGGTCCACAACCCGACACCTACGTGTACGTGGACAATCAGGGGTTCACGGACATGGACATCTATGCGATCTCCGGCGGGCAGCGGATTCGGTTAGGCACTGCGACCGGGGTGAGAAAGAGCAAGTTCAAGCTGCCGGGCTACCTGGTGGGCGCCGGCCAGCAACTGCGGTTCCTGGCGCGGCCGATCGCCGGGAATCGGTCACCGGTGAGCGAGCAGATCACCGTCCAGCCGGGGGAGGATGTGACGCTCACCATTCCTCCCAGTTCGTCACCGTGACGGATCGCGGTCCGGCAGCCTAACTGAGTTGGGCTGCCGGGCTGTCGCGTGGGTGATCGGATCCGCATCGGCGCGGTCGTCGCGGTAGCCGGCCTGTTGGCGGCGGCCGTGCCGCGTGAGGGTCGGCCTGCCGAACCACCTGTCGCGCCGGCTGCGGTGCGCGACACCCTGGCCCTGCCGCTGCACGAGGTGCCGGCGCACGGTGCACGGTCACACACCATGGCGGTCATGCTGTCGGGCGACGGCGGTTGGGCGGCGATCGACAAGGAGCTCGCCGACTCGCTCGCGGCGCACGGCATCGCCGTAGTGGGACTGGATTCGCGTTCCTATCTGTCGACGCAGCGCGATCCAGACGGCGCGTCGAACGATCTGGCGTGGATCGCGCGGCACTGCCTGTCGCAGTACGGCGCGGACAGCCTCATCCTCGTGGGCTACTCACACGGCGCCGACGTGCTGCCGTTCATGACGAGCCGGTTGCCGCCTGATCTGCAGCGACGCGTTCGCGTGATGGCGTTGCTTGGCGTCGCGCCCAACGCAAACTTCAAGTTCCACCTGATCGACCTCATCTCGAACAAGAAGCGCAAGGACGACCTCATGACGGTGCCGGAGATCGAGAAGCTGGCGGCGGCAGGTATGCGCGTCCTGTGCGTATACGGCGCGGACGAATCGGAGAGCGCCTGTCCGTCGGTGGCGAGGGTGCGCGGTGTGACCGTGCTGGCGATGCCGGGCGGGCATCATTTCGACAAGGAATACGGCGTCATCGCGATGCATCTCCTGGACGCGGCGCACTAACGGAGCCTCCATGCCGACCTCACCGGGCGTGCGCCTGCGCACGCTATGGGAGCAATTGAGTGGGAAGCCCGGCGGAAAGTGGATGTTCGCCACGATTCTCGGCGGCATGGTGCCGTACACCGGCTCCATCCATCCGCGCGTCGAAGAACTGCGGCCGGGTTATGCGCGCGTCGTCATGCGCGATCGGCGCGCCGTGCGCAATCACCTGCGCTCGGTGCACGCCGTGGCGCTCATGAATCTCGCCGAAGTGACATCGGGACTGGCGATGATCGTGGGGCTGCCGGACGGTGCACGCGGGATCGTGACGAACCTGTCGATCGAGTTTCTGAAGAAGGCGCGCGGCACGCTCACGGCGGAGTGTCACGCTCCGGCGGTCGACGCGACCGAGGAGCGCGCACACGACTTCACCGCGGACATCCGGGACGCGGAGGGCACGGTGGTGGCGCGGGCGACCGCGCGGTGGCTGATCGGCCCGGCGCGCCGCGACCGTTAGGCAGCAGGCGCCGCGCCGTTCGCGGCGCGCGTTGCGTCGCGCAAGCGGCGGCGCGCTTCGACGGCCAGCGCGACCGCGGCGTCGGGCGTGTCGCCCACGGCACCGAGGTGTCCCATCTTGCGACCGGGTCGCGGCGATTTCCCATAGAGGTGCACGCGCACGCCGGGGAGGGCGAGCGCGGCGTCCCACCGAGGCGCGGCGCCGGCGGTCCACAGGTCGCCGAAGAGATTCGCGATGGCGGCAGGTCGCACCACGTCGGGCGCGCCGAGGGGGAGATCGCACACCGCGCGCACGGCCTGCTCGAACTGGCTCGTGATCACGGTGAGCTCGGTGTGGTGAAAGCTGTTGTGCGGGCGCGGCGCGAGCTCGTTGACCGTGATGGTGCCGTCGCCTAACACAAACATCTCGGTCACGAGGAGGCCGACCACGTCGAGCGACTCGGCAATGCCGGTGCCGATGGCGGCGGCGCGCGCGGCAACGTCGGAGTCGATGGGAGCGGGGATCACGGACCAGTCGAGCACGCCCTCGTGGTGGTGATTCCACGCGGGCGGATAGACGACGGTCTGCCCGGCGGGCCGCCGTGCGACGAGCACGGAGATCTCGCGCTCGAGCGGCAGCGCGCGTTCGACGACACAGGGCCGCCCGCCTAACGCACGCCACACGTCGTCGGCCTGCGCTGGTCTGGCGAGGCGCACCTGTCCGCGGCCGTCGTACCCGCCCGTGGTCGATTTCACGAACGCATCCGGACCCGCGAGCTCCGCGGCCGCGGCGAGCTCCGCGGCCGTGTGCACGGTCCAGTATGGGCCGACGGGGAAGCCGTTGCTCCGGAGCCAATCTTTTTGGCGCGCGCGATCCTGCACCATGTGCAGCACGTGGGCGCCGGGGCGCACCGGCACGACGCGCGCCGCGGCCTCGAGCGACGGGATCCCGATTTTTTCGATCTCGACGGTAACGACGTCGCACGCGCGCGCCAGCTCGACGGCGGCGTCGACGTCGTCGAAGCGGGCCGCGATGACGCGGTCGGCGACGGCACCGGCGGCGCAGTGCGCGTCGGGGTCGAGTACGACCACGTGGTAGCCGAGTGTGCGCGCCGCCAACGTGACCATCCTGCCTAACTGTCCGCCGCCCAGAATGCCCAACGTCGAGCCGGGCAGGATGCTCGTCACGACCGGGCCTCCTGCTCGCGGACCTCGCGCGTGCGGGCGTCGCGCCAGGCGCGCAGCCGTTCGCGCAGCTCGGGGCGGGTGCCGGAGACGATCGCGGCCGCGAGCAGCGCGGCGTTGGCGGCGCCGGGTTTGCCGATCGCGAGCGTCCCGACCGGAACGCCCTTGGGCATCTGCACGATGGAGAGCAAGGCGTCGAGCCCGTTGAGCATGGTGGCCGGCACGGGCACGCCTAACACAGGGAGGATGGTGTGCGCCGATACCATGCCCGGCAGGTGCGCCGCGCCGCCGGCGCCGGCGATGATCACCTCGAGACCGCGCTGCTCGGCGGTGGTGGCGTATTCGGCCATCCACTGCGGCGTTCGGTGTGCGGAGACGATGCGCACCTCGTGCGGGATCTGCAGCTCCGTTAGGAGATCGACGGCGGGCTGCAGGTGCTCGAGGTCGCTCTTGCTCCCCATGATCACACCGACCCACGGCGCCGGCGCGGCGCGGGTCGTGTCACGCTTGGATGGCATGTCCAGAATATCCCCGCGCTCCCGCGCGCGATGTCGAAATCGGCCGATCGAGGAGCGAACGACGCTCCGGTAAAAAGGACCGTAAACATATTTTCGGCAGCGAGTGACGTCGAGGCGTGAAGCGCACCGAGACGCGAAACGCGATCACGCATCCACTCGTCCCCCGAATGCAGCACCCAGTTGTGGTGCCACACGGCATGATCGCGCGGCTCGACGGCCGCGGCGACAAAGGCAAACCCGGCGAAAGCCGGCGACGCAAAGCTACGAGGCTACGGCGCGAGAGGCGCCACGCCAGTCGGGCCGCCGACCAACTCCCGTCACGGAGCGTCGACATGCGCGTCCCTCGCACCATTCGCACGGCGGTATTCGTCGTGCTCCCCCTGTTCGCAGCCGCGTGCATGGGGGGATTTCCCACCGAGATTCCTCCCACTCCGGGAGCGACGCACGCCAATCTGGTGATGTCGAACGGCGCGCCGTCGAACGGCTCGGCAGCCACGTCGACCGCACGCGCCAACGTTTCCGGCGGTCGATCCGTGCGCTGACTTCGCGTCCGCCTCCCTCCAGCGCTTCGGCGCACAGGACGTGATGACAAAGGCCGCCCGAGAAGGCGGCCTTTGTCGCGTGCAGACGTAGGGCAATGGATGGCGTGGTGCATTGCCAACTGAGCTCCCGAGGAGGGATTTGAACCCCCGACCCGCCGGTTAACAGCCGGCTGCTCTACCCCTGAGCTACTCGGGAATGGATCGCACGCTTGGCTGTGCGAGACCGAAAATTTCGCGTCGGCGGAGGGCGAAGTCAACGGCAGCGAGACTCAAGAGGCGGCATGGTGCGCGAGCGCGTCGTCCTCGCGCGGCGACGCGGTGCGCGTGCGGGCGGGGAGCACCGTCCGCAGCCAGCGGCCGGTGTGCGATGCATCGACCGCGGCGACCTCTTCGGGGCGCCCCATCGCGACGACGCGACCACCGCGATCCCCGGCTTCGGGGCCGAGGTCGATGATCCAATCGGCGAGCTTGATCACGTCGAGGTTGTGCTCGATGACGAGCAGGGTGTGTCCGGTATCGAGGAGCCGCTCGAAAACGCGCTGCAGCTTGCGGATGTCGTCGAGGTGGAGGCCTGTGGTGGGCTCGTCCATGATGTACAGCTTGCGTCCGGCGGTGCGGCCTGCGTTAGTCAACTCGCGCGCGATCTTGATGCGTTGGGCTTCGCCGCCCGACAGGGTGGGCGCGGGCTGCCCGAGCCGCAGATAGCCGAGTCCAACCTGCTGCAGCTGCCAGAGCGCCTGGCCGAGTTTTTCTTCGCGAGGGAAGAAGCGGATCGCCTCGTCGACCGTGAGCTCCAGGACATCGTGGATGCTCTTGCCGTTGACGCGGACGTCGAGCACCTCGGGCTTGAAGCGGCGTCCGCCGCAATCGTCGCACGGGACGTAGACGTCGGCCATGAACAACATCTCCACCTGCAAGTGGCCGGCACCCTCGCAGGTTTCGCAGCGCCCGCCACGCACGTTGAAGCTGAACGTGCCGGGCGTGTAGCGGCGTTTGCGCGCGAGCGGCTGGTCAGCGAAGATGCGGCGGATCTCGTCGAACGCTTTCACGTACGTGACGGGATTCGAGCGCGGGGTCTTGCCGATGGGGCTCTGGTCGACGAGGACGACGTCGGTGAGTGCGTCCCAACCGGTGAGCGCATCGAGGTCGCCGGCGCGTTCGCCGAGGTGGCGCTTGGCACTGTCCTCGCCGTGGAGGCGCGCCTCGAGCGCGCGGTACAGGATGTCGTGGACGAGCGTGCTCTTGCCGCTGCCCGACACGCCGGTGACCAGCGTGAGCGCGCCTAACGGGAACCGCGCCGAGACGCCGCGCAGGTTGTGCTCGCGCGCACCCGTCACCCCGATCCACCGCGGGCCTAACGGACGGCGCTCGGCGGGGACGGTGATGGCGCGAGAGCCCGTGAGATAGCCGCCGGTGAGCGGGCTCGCCGCCGCGCGCGACACGGGACCCGCGAACACGACCTGGCCGCCGCGCTCGCCGCTCGCCGGCCCCAGCTCGACCATGAAGTCGGCGGCGCGGATCGCCTCGAGGTCGTGCTCCACCACGAGCACGGTGTTGCCGGCGTCGCGCAATCGCGCGAGCAGCGCGAGCAGCCGGCCCACGTCGCGCGGATGCAGACCAATGGACGGCTCGTCGAGCACGTAGAGCGCATCCACGAGGTGCGAACCGAGCGAGTTGGCGAGGGCGATCCGTTGGGCTTCGCCGCCGGACAACGTGCGCGCGGCGCGGTCCAACGACAGATAGCCGAGTCCGACGTCGACGAGGAAGTGCGTGCGCGAGCTCGCTTCGGCGAGCACGTTGTCGGCCACCTGCCGCTCGAATTCGGAGAGCGACAGACCATCGAGCCACGGACGAAGCTGGTCGACGGGCAGCGCGCTCACCTGCGCGATCGTCTGGCCCGCGATGCGCACGTTGAGCGCCTCGGGCTGCAGGCGCGTTCCGTGACACGTTGGGCATTCGCGCGCGGTCTGGTACTGCCTGAGAAAGACGCGGATGTACTGCTTGTAGCGCTTGTCCTCGAGATCACGCAGGAACGGGAAAATACCCTTGTAACCGCGCTCGCGCGCCTCGAGCAACACGCGATGCTGTTCGGCCGAGAGACCCGACCACGGCGCATCGGCGTCGATGCCGTGGCGCTTGGCGAACTCGACTAACGCACGACGGCGGCCGTCATAGCGCGGTTTGGTCCACGGATCGATCGCGCCCTCGCGCAGGGAACGCTCCGGGTGCGGCACGATGAGCTCGAGGTCGTACTCGAGCGTCGCGCCGAATCCGTTGCACGTTGGGCACGCGCCGCGCGGACTGTTGAACGAGAAGAGCTGTGGCGTGGGCGCGGGCGCGCGCGTGCCGTCGTATGGGCACTCGAAGCGCGTCGTGAACTTGAGCACCGAGCCGCCGGTGGATTCGTCGCCCGACGCCAGAAGAATGAAGCAGTCTCCGTCTCCCTCGGTGAACGCGGTGCCGACGGCATCGGCTGCACGCCGCGCGGCACTCGGGTCGGCCACGAGCCGGTCGACGACGACGAGCAGCGTGCGTGCTGCACCGAGATCGATGGCGGTTGGTCCCTGCGGCGCGAGCTCATCGAGGTGCGCGGCAACGCCATCGGCTACGACGCGGAGGAATCCCTGCTCGCGCAGACCGGCGACGATCATGTCGTGCGTGACGTGCTCGCTCACGACGAGCGGGAACGCGACCGAGAAGCGCGAGCCGGCAGGCAGCGCGAGCACCGTGTCGGTGACGGCCTGGACCGACGACGGACGGATCTCGCGTCCGCACATCGGGCAGTACGTGCGGCCGATCCGCGCCCAGAGGAGGCGCAGATAATCGTAGATCTCCGTCGCGGTACCGACGGTAGAGCGCGACGTCTTGGTCGGATTCTTTTGCTCGATGGCGACGGCCGGCGACAGGCCGTCGATGAAGTCGACGTTAGGCTTCTCCATGCGCTCGAGGAACTGCCGCGCATACGCGGACAGCGATTCGACGTAGCGCCGCTGTCCCTCGGCGTAAATGGTGTCGAAGGCGAGCGAGGACTTGCCGGATCCGGATGGGCCGGTGACGACCGTAATGGCACGGCGCGGAATCTCGAGGTCGAATCCCTTGAGATTGTGTTGGCGCGCCCCGCGAATGGTGATGTGCGACTTCATGAGCGCCGCCAGCGAGCCGGCGGCATCATCGCGCGCGCCGCGCGAACGAGCGGTAGGCGCCGAGCAGTGACATCGCGCCGACAATGGCGAGGATGAGACTCCAGAGCGACAGTCCTGCATCGACGCGGCCGGCGAGCAAGTTGCCGAACCAGCCGCCGACGAGAGCGCCGACGGCGCACGCGGACATCGTGGAGAGTGCACGGCCGCGATCCTCGCCCGGGACGAGCGAGATGGCGACAGCGCCCGAAACAATGCCGACCAGGAGCCAAATCAGAACGCCCAAGTGGGCTCCATCGGCAATGCGTCGGTAACGAGATGCTGACCGTTGCGTTCGGTGATCGGCGCGCGCATGTGCTGTGGGTAATCTATCAGTCGCAGCGGCTTGCTTGCTTGATTGGCCCGAAATAGTTTCGATCTGCCGAGTTGGGCCAAAGATACGAGTTGTCGGATAGAGCCGCTCGGTGAGCGATGGTCCCTCCCCGTGATTCTCTCCAGCTACTGAATGGCCTACGTCCAAATCGGTGATCGCCAGTACCCGCTCGTGGCGGGCGAGAATGGGATCGGGAGCGTAGAAGGGGCGCGGATACCGGTACCGGCTGGGCTGAACGGCGTGCGAGGTGTGTCCGCGGCGATTGTGCTGGAAGCGGACGGCAGCTGCGTCATCAGGCGTGTTGGTAGTCTGGATGTCGCCGTGAACGGGGTGCAACTGGGCGCGGAGCCGACGCCGTTGATTCACGGTGACAAGATCGATGTTGGACCGGCCGAGTTGTTCTTCGGCGACGACCGGAAGGGCGGAAACACCAAGTTTGTCACTGCCGTAAAGAGGCCTGAGGCCGCTTCGGCTCCCGCGGCAAAGCGGGTTGGCGTTGTGGGTCCGGGGGCCACAGGTGGTCGGTTAGTGTCGCTCGTTGATGGGCGGGAATACGCGGTCCCGGAAGGCGGTCTGGTGGTAGGTCGCGATCCGACCTGTGACGTTGTGGTGCCGACCGGCGAAGTTTCGCGCAAGCATGCGGTGATCACGGCCGCCGCTGACGGCTATCTGGTCACCGATATGAGCGCGAATGGACTGTCGGTGAACGGGCAGCGTGTAGCATCATCATGCCGCCTCGTGCGAGGCGACGTGCTGAAGGTTGGACCCGAGGAATTCCGCTTTCACGCCGACATCGCACCGGCACGACCAGTGCTCGGGACCTTGGAGGTGAAGAGCAGCGGGCTTTTGAATGGAACGACCTTCGAGATTCGTTCGCACTTGACGCACATAGGCCGAGGTGCGCACAACGAGATCGTTCTGGGGGACGACAGCGTCTCGGATTCGCACGCGAAACTGCAGCTGCGGGACGATGGGTGGTACGTGGTCGACATGGGGTCGACCAACGGGACCTACGTTGGTGGACGGCGGATTCTAGGCGAGACGTTGCTCCAGGGGGCGCCGGACCTGCGCGTTGGCGGAATCAAGTTCATCTTTCGGCCAACAGGGGAGGCCGCGGGATCGGGCGATGTCGGGTTGGGTGGGTCAGGGGGCGTTGACGTAGCGGACATGGAAGCGGGCGCCGGTGCCGGGCAGACGCGCGCGATAGCGGCGCTGACGCCCGACCAACGGGCTCGATTGTTGGCTTCGGCTCGCGCCGGCGTGGAGGGTGATTTCGGGTCGGGATCGGTTGGGAGGGGGAGCGAGTCGGGGAAAACGCAGGAGAAGGAGGCCGGCGTCGTCGGTGCGCGCGATTCGCGTGACCGGCGTTGGCGGCCGTCGCTGCTGTTCTGGATTGTGGTGATCGCGGCGGTGGCGGTGGCTGTTTATCTCCTCTTTTTCTGATGGGGCACGCGTGCAGCTCGAGGTAGGACAGGGGACTCACACCGGAATGATCCGCACGGGGAACGAGGACAGTTTCTTCTCGGACCTTCCGCGTGGATTGTTCGTGGTCGCCGACGGAATGGGCGGGCACGCGGCGGGTGAAGTCGCGAGCGACATGGCGGTGCGCATCCTCTCCGACGAGCTGCGCGACGCGAGCGCGATGGCGGACGAGGCCGCGCGCGAGCGCGTACAACAATCGTTGCAGCGCGCGAATCAGGCGATCTATCAGCGGACGCTGACCGAAGTCGACAAGCAAGGGATGGGCACGACGGTGTGCGTGCTGCTGCTGCACGACGCGCACTATCTCATCGGTCACGTGGGCGACTCGCGCGTGTACATGCTGCGTGACGGCGCCTTACGGCAGCTCACCAAGGATCACTCCTACGTGCAGGAGCAGGTGGACGCCGGGGTCCTCACACCGGAGCAGGCGCGGTACCATCCGTACAGCAACGTGATCACGCGGTGTGTCGGGGCGAACACGGATGTGCAGCCCGACCTGTACGCCGGCGAGGTTCGGCGCGGCGACACGTTCCTCGTCGCGAGCGACGGCCTAACGGGAATGGTGGACGACCGGCGGCTCTCGCAGCTGCTCCAGTCGCGCGCCACGGCACAGCGGGTGGTGGACGCGCTGATCGCCGAAGCCAACGGCCGCGGCGGGTTGGACAACATCACGGCGATCGTCGTGCGCGTGCTGGCGCTGGACGAGACGTCCGGCGCGGCGACATCGGACGGTAAGACCGGCGGCTGACATGCCGGACGCCACCGTCGGATCGCTCGCGGAGCTCTACCTCGGCAACATTCTCTACGCGTTGGAGCTGGCGGCGCTCTCGCTGGACGAGCAGCGGCGCAGCGAAGATGCGGCGTTCTACCGCGGGATTGCGCGGCGCCTGGCGGAAGCGCGCGGGACGGAGCGGGCGAGCGGCGGCTGAGTCAGGCGAGCACGGCGCGCAGCGCGTTTTCGCCTAACTGAACCGGACGGGCCACGAACACGCGCAGCACGCGCGCCGAGCGATAGAGCTCGTCGGAGAGCGCCGGCAGGTTGATGGATCCCGGCAGGCCCTCGCGCGTGAGGCGGTGCACCTGTCCGCCGCGGAGACGCACCGGCAAATCGAGTCCCAACATCTGCGGCTTCTCGGGAAAGTCGAGCAGCAGCTCGCCCGATGCGAGGCCTAACCGGCCGGCGAGCGCGTCTTCCGTGTCGCGGACGCGGTCGAGCTCGACCGCAATCCAGTCGCCGACGCCTTCCGGCAGGTCGCCCGCGGCACACTCGAACGCGCGCTTGTAGAGACGCCGGTTGCGGAGCGCGTCGAGGAGCGGTGCATTGCTCGTGGTCTCGAGCACGTGCAGGAGTCCCTCGTCGGTGAGCGACGAGAGCGCGCGCTCGTCGAGCGCGCCATCGCGGATCGCGTCATCCACGAGGTGCTTGTACATCGCGGTGGCGCTGCGCACGGCGTGGTGCCAGTACACGTTCCGGTACATCTGGTACTTGGCGAAGAGCAGGGACTCGAGCGCGGACAGCCCTTTGTCCAGGACGCCGATGGTCGTGCGGCCCGGTGTCGCGGGCGAGTCGCGGATGACGGTGAGCGCGTTGACGAGCCGGTCGACGTCGATCTCGCCGTAGGGCACGCCGCACATGAACGCGTCGCGCTTGAGGTACTCGATCTTGTCGAGGTCGAGCGAACCGGAGATGAGGCCTTGCAGCGGGCTCGTGCTCTGGCCGCGGATGAGCGCGTAGACGCGCTCGGGGGCGTCCGGCGCGATCGACGCGCGGAGCTCGTCGGCGATCGGTCCCTTGGTGATCAGCGGTCGCGCCGCCAGCTCGTGGTGTTGGGCGCCGATCTCCTCGAGCGCATGCGAGAACGGGTGGTGGCCGATGTCGTGGAGCAGCGCGGCGGCGGTGACGACGCCGCGCTCGTCGGGCGCGATGGCGCCGTCGAGCTCGCGCCGCTCGTCGAGGACGGCGAGCGTGCGGCGCGCGAGGTGGTATGCGCCTAACGCGTGCTCGAAGCGGGTATGGGTGGCGCCGGGGTAGACGAGGTGCGCCAGGCCTAACTGACGAACGTACCGCAGGCGCTGGAACACCGGCGTGTCGATGAGCCGCCGCGCGACGTCATCGAGGACGATGGTGTTCCAGAGCGGATCGCGGATCGACGTCACACGTCGATCATGCGCCCTTGGGACCTGCGTGTTTGACGCCGTCGGACACCGCGTTCGCGAACTGCTCGAAGTTCTTGGCGAACATGCCGGCGAGCTTCCGGGCCTGCGCGTCGTACGCGGCCGGATCGGACCATGTGCCGCGCGGGTTCATGGCCTCCGTGGGGACGCCGTGCACCGACTTCGGCACGGCGAGCCCGAAGATCGGATCGGTGGTCGTCGGTACGGAGTCGAGCTGGCCCGAGAGCGCGGCGCGCACCATCGCGCGCGTGTAGCCGAGCTTCATGCGTGACCCGACGCCGAACGGGCCGCCGGTCCATCCCGTGTTGACGAGCCACACCCTCGACTTGTGTTGGTCGAGGCGCGCGCCGAGCATCTCGGCGTACTTGGTGGGCGGCCAGACGAGGAAGACGGCGCCGAAGCACGCGCTGAACGTGGCCTGCGGCTCGGTGACGCCGCGCTCGGTGCCGGCGACCTTGGCGGTGTAGCCGGACAGGAAATAGTAGAGCGCCTGGTCTCTCGTTAGGCGCGCGATGGGCGGCAGCACGCCGAACGCGTCCGCGGTGAGGAGGACGACGTTCTTGGGGTGTCCGCCGCGGCCGCCGGGAGCGTGATTGCGGATGAACGGCAGCGGATACGAGACGCGCGTGTTTTCGGTGAGCGACGCGTCGGTGAAATCGGGCCGGCGCGAATTGGGATCGAGGACCACGTTCTCGAGCACCGTGCCGAACATCTGCGTGGTACGGTAGATGTCGGGCTCGCTGTCTTCGGAGAGGTTGATGGCTTTCGCGTAGCAGCCGCCCTCGAAGTTGAAGACGCCTTCGTCGCTCCAGCCGTGTTCGTCGTCGCCGATGAGCTGGCGTTCGGGATCGGCGGAGAGCGTGGTCTTGCCGGTGCCCGAGAGACCGAAGAACAACGCGCAGTCGCCGTGCTCGCCGATGTTGGCGGAGCAGTGCATGGACAACACGTTGGACTTGGGCATGAGGTAGTTCATCACCGTGAACATCGCCTTCTTGAGCTCGCCCGCGTAGCGGGTGCCGCCGATGAGGATCTGGCGCGAGGCGAAGTCGAGGACGATGAACGTGCCGCTGCGCGTGCCGTGCGTGGCCGGGTCGGCCTGCATCTCCGGCGCGTGGAGCACGCTGAAGTTAGGCACGAAGGTGGGCAGGTCGCTGAGCTCGGGGCGGATGAACATGTTCCGCACGAACAGCATCTGCCATGCGTTAGGCGAGACGTAGCGGACGCTGAGGCGGTGGCGCGGATCGGCGCCGGTCCACAGATCCTGGACGAACAGCTCCGGTTGGGCAGCGAGGTAGGCGCGGACGTCGGCGAGGAGCTTCTGGTAGTTCTCGGGCGCAAAGGGGCGATTCACATCTCCCCACCACACGTCGTGCTCGGTCCCTGGTTCCTTGACGAGGAATTTGTCCTTGGGCGAGCGGCCGGTATGGGGCGTGGTGATGCCGACGAACGGTCCCTTGTCCGCGAGCTGGCCTTCGTCGCGGCGCACCGCGGCCTGGACGAGCTCGGGCGGAACGAGATTCCAATGAATGGTTCCTTTCGGCGCGAGTCCGAGCGCCTCGAGGCCGGTAGTGCCCTTGCGCTCACGCGTTTCAGCGCGGGGCGGAGTCTGCGTTGCCATGTCGTATTATCTCTGGTGCAAAAGGAAAATCCGGCACCGCGCCATGCCCTGCACGGACCGGGCCGAAGCGTCGCCATGGGTACACATTCGAATGTGCGCCGGTTGGTGCCCGGTGCTCAATCAGCATATGCAAGAGTGCGCGAGGCGTCAATCGCACGACGTTACACTTGCAGACGATCGCCCTGTCGCGCGACCAATTCATACAGCGCGGGCATGAGGAACACACTGATCAGGAGCCGCGAGAAGAGTCCGCCCACGATGACCAACGCAAACGGCCGCTGCGAATCGGACCCGACACCGTGCGAGAGCGCGGCCGGCAGCAGGCCCAACGCGGCGACGAGCGCGGTCATCATGATCGGGCGCAACCGCAGCACGGCGGCTTCACGCGTGGCCTCGAGGATGCTCACGCCGCCGTTGCGCAACTCGTTGGCGTACGAAATGTACACGACGGCCGTTTGCACGGAGACGCCGAAGAGCGCGAGGAAGCCGATGCCCGATGAGACGGAGAACGGCGTTCCGCTGATCAAGAGCGCGACCAACCCGCCCACGGGCGCCGACAGAATCACGCCGAACACCGTGATGAACGGAAACTTGAAGTTGCCGTACAAGACGAACAACAACAGGAAGATCACGAACAACGTGAGCGGCAGGATGACGCGGAGTTGGGCACGGGACGCCGTGTACTCCTGATATTCGCCACCCCACACGACGTGGTAGCCGGGCGGCATCTGCACCGCGGCGCCGACCTGCCGTTGGGCATCCTGCACGGCGCTCGCGAGATCGCGCCCATTCACCGAATACTGGATGCCGATGAAGCGGCTGTTGTCCTGCCGGTAGATGAACGACGCTCCGTTAGACACCTGGACGTCGGCGATGTCCTTGAGCGGAATCTGCTCGCCATCGGGCGCGGCGACGAGAATGCTGCCGATCTGCTGCGGATTCTCGCGGTACTGCGGTTCCAACCGGACGACGAGATCGTACAGGCGCTCGCCCTGCTCGACTTGGGTCGCCACACCGCCGCCGACCGCGGCTTCGATGAGCGCGTTGACGTCGCCGGCGTTGATGCCGTAGCGCGCAATTTTTTCGCGGTCCACCGCGACCGTGAGCGCGGGCTGTCCGAGCTCCTGCACGAGCGTGAGGTCGCCGAGTCCGCGCACGCGCTCGAGCACCTGCTTGATCTCCTTGCCCTTCTTCTCGAGCACGGTGAGATCCGGGCCGAACACTTTCACGTCGAGCGCGCTCTTGAGACCGGTCTCCGCTTCATCGACGGCGTCTTCCGCCGGCTGCGTGTAGTTGAACGTGATGCCCGGGAACGTTTCGAGCTTCTTGTCGATCGCGTCGATGAGATCCTGCTTGGAGTGATACGGGCCCGTCCATTCTCCGTACGGCTTGAGCCCAACGTAAAATTCGGCGTTGAAGAAACCGGTGGGGTCCGTGCCGTCATCGGGGCGCCCGTGCTCGGAGCCGACGACGGTCACCTCGGGGAACGAGTGCAGGATCGCGCGGATCTTGGGGACGATGGCCGCACTTTCGTCGAACGAAATCGTGTACGGCATCGTCGCGCGCACCCACAACGCGCCTTCATCGAGGTGCGGCATGAACTCGGCGCCGATGACCGGAATGAGGAGCAGCGACAGCGCGAAGACGGCGGTGGATGCGATGGTCGTGGCCCAGGGGCGCGCGAGACACGCGTCGAGCGCGCGCGCGTACAGGCGCCTAACCCAATCGAAGACTTTATTCTGCCGCTCCTTCACGCCGCGCTTGAGGAGCCACGAGCACAACACCGGGATGAGCGTGAGCGTGACGAGCAGCGATCCGACGAGCGCGAAGATCGTCGTGTCCGCCATCGGACGGAACAAGCGGCCCGACGGACCCGCCAGCACGTAGATGGGCAAGAATCCCGCGACGATCACCGCGACCGCGTAGAAGATCGGGCGGTCGACTTCGGCGGCGGCGGCCCTGATCACTTCGATCAGGTTGTACTCGGTGCCGTGCCTGAGCGCGAGTTGTCGATGGATGTTCTCGACCATGACGACGGCACCATCGACCAAGATGCCGAAATCGATGGCGCCGATGGACAACAAGTTCGCGGGGATGTGTCTGATGTCGAGGCAGATGAAGGCGAACAGCAGCGACATCGGGATCGCCACCGCGACGATGAGACCCGATCGGACGTCGTACAGGAAGAAGATGAGGACGACGATCACGAGCAGGATGCCGCGGATGAGATTGTCCTCGACGGTGCGCGTGGTGAGGTTGACGAGATCGCTCCGGTCGTAGAACGGCCGGATGCGGACGTCGCGCGGCAGCACAGAATCGTTGAGCTGCTTGGTCATCGCCTCGACGCCCTTGAGCACCGTCTGCGTCTGCTCGCCGCGGCGCATGAGGATCACGCCTTCGACCGCGTCGTTGGTCTCGTTGAAGCCGAACTGGCCTAACCGTGGCGCGTGGCCGATGACGACGTCGCCGAGGTCCTTGACCAGGATGGGCGTCCCGTTGTGCACCGCGACGACGACGTTCGAGATGTCGTCCAGCGTCTTGATGCGGGCGAGGCCGCGCACGTAGTAGAACTGGCCACCCTCGGAATAGAAGCCGCCGCCCGCGTTGCCGTTGTTGTTGGCGAGCGCCTGCTGGACCTCGGGGACGGTCAGGCCGGCGCCGGCGAGGCGCGTCGGGTCGAGCAAGACCTGGTACTGCATGGTCTCGCCGCCTAACGGAGAATCGTCGGCGACCCCGCTCACCGACTTGTACGCCTTGGTGATCACCCAGTCGTTGATGTTCTTGAGCTCCATCGCCGAACGGTCGTTGCTCTCGAGGACGTAGCGGTACACGAGACCGGAGGGCGACGTGAGCGGCACGAGCCCGGGCGTGACGCCGTCGGGCAGCTGGAGATCGCCGAAGCGCTCGAACGCCTGCTCGCGCGCGAAGTAGTCGTCGGTGCCGTCTTCGAACGTGAGGGTGACGTCGGAGAGGCCGTAGAGGGAGATCGAGCGAACGATCTTGAGGTTGGGCAGCCCGTTCATCTCGATTTCGATGGGCACCGTGATCAGGCGCTCGACTTCCTCGGAGGCATGGCCGGGCCACTGCGTGACGATCTCGACCATCGTCGGCGAGAGGTCCGGGTAGGCATCGACCGGCAGCCGGCGGAACGACCAGATGCCGACGCCGATGAGCAGCACGGCGAGCAGCGAGACGAGAAACCGCTGGCCGAGCGATGCGCCGATGATCCGGTTGATGTACGACTGGCGCGACTCGCCCTGGTTAGGCAGCTCGGGCGGGGTGTGGCCTGTGGGCGCGGTCATTGGCTCTGCGCAAACTGGAGGAACAGCCCGCCCTCGGACACGACCTGGTCGCCCGGCTGGAGGCCCGACGCGATCTGGTAGCGGTCGGCGAGGCGTTCGCCGAGCGTCACGGACCGGCGCTCGAATGCGCCGTTCGTGTCCTGCACGTAGACGAAGGGATTGTTGTCTTCATCGCGCAGCACGGCGGCCAAGGGCACCAGCAAGCCCGTGTGCTCGTGGTGCGAGTGCACCGTGACGCGCACGTACATGTCCTTCTTGAGCAGACGCTCGGGATTCGACACGACCACGCGGGCCGCGGTCGCCTTGGTGGCGGAGTCGACTTCGGCCGCGATGTTGTCGACGGCTCCGTGGAAGACGTTGGTCGACGCGTTCGTCACGACGTCGGCCTGGTCGCCTAACCGGACGTCGGACAGGTCGGACTCGAACACGTTGGTCATGACCCACATGCGCGACAGATCGGCCACCGTGAAGCACGGCGTCGTACCGGCCTGGAGCAGCTGGCCCGGCGTGACGAGCCGTTCGACCACGGTGCCGGCGATCGGCGCGCGGATCGCGCCCTGCACGTTTGCCACGGGCCGGTTGTCCTGCAGCGCCTGAATCGTGGTGTCCTCGACACCGATCGAGCGCAGCTGCTCGAGCGCGGCGTCGCGATCGGCAGTGGCGGAGACGGCGTCGGTCTGCGCCTGTTCCATGTCGCGGCGCGCGATCGCATCGTTCTTGTACAATTGTACATCCAGATCGGCGATGTGCTGGAGATTGCGCGCGGTGGCCGCCGTCTTCCGGTAGTTGGACACGGCGGCCGCATAGTCTGGCGACGACACATACGCGAGTGCCTGTCCGCGCGACACCGCATCGCCGGGTTGGACGAGGATGCGCGTGACAGGACCCGAGATGGGCGCCAGGACCTGCGTCGACTGATCGCCGTCGAAGGCCACGGTGCCCGTGGCATAGACCAACGGCTGGTAGCGCGTGGCCTGGACGGTGGTGATCGAAATGCGCTCGCGTTGGGCGGGCGGCAGCACCAGCTCGCCGGGTTTGGCGGCCGGTGCGTTCCCGTATCCTGGCGCGCGCTCGGCGGACGCGGGCGGCGCGTCCTTGGAGCACGCGGCCAGCGCGACGGCGACGAGTGCGGCGGCGGCTGCCGTTAGGCAGGCGGAGCATCGGTTGGGCGATCGCAAGTCAGTCATGCGGGACTCCGGATGGTGCGCTCGCGAGCGGCGCGCCAACGGCGAGCTCGAGCTGCGCGATGGCATCGTTCACGGCGCCGAGGGCGTCGGTGTACTGCGTTTGAGCGTCGAGGAAGTCGCGTTCGGCATCGAGGACTTCGAGCGCCGACGACCCGCCGAGCTTGTAGCTGTTGGATGCGATGGTGTACGCCTGTTGGGCTTCGGGCACGAGCTCGTCGCGCAGGTACTGCGCTTGTTGGAGCGCCGTGGCGGCTCCGGCGTACGCGAC
This sequence comes from Gemmatimonadaceae bacterium, assembly GCA_036376535.1. Taxonomy (GTDB): domain Bacteria; phylum Gemmatimonadota; class Gemmatimonadetes; order Gemmatimonadales; family Gemmatimonadaceae; genus JADGGM01. Next base: position 28,640 of record DASVAC010000196.1, read on the forward strand.
GCGCACCTCCTGGTTCACCTGCGCGAGCAGGTCGCGGTTGGTGGCCGCGAGCTCCTTCTCGTGGTGCGCGGCCTCGGACACCTCGCCCCCGGTGTGCTGCCAGAAGAACAGCGGGAATCCAATCCCGATGCCGGTGTCGTACGTGGCCGGTGTGCCGACGACGTTGAGTCGCGTGACACCGAGGCTGATGTCGGGCAGCCAGAATTCCTTGGCCAACGTGGTGGCCGCGCTCGCGCCGGCGCGTTGGGCGGTGAGGCTGCGCAGCTCGGGCCGGAGCGCCGCGGCGCGCTGCTCGAGCATCGACAACTCCGGGAGCGCCGGCGGAATCTCGAGCGAGTCGGCGGGCGTGATGTTCGCGCCTAACAGACGGCCCATGAGCCGGTTGAGCGACGCTTTCGCGTTGGCCACGTCGCGCTGGCCGGCGATGAGATCGTTCTGCGCCTGCGCGACATCCACCTTCGCCTTGATCACGTCCAGCTTCGGGCTCGTGCCGCCCTCGTAGCGGGCCTGCGTGCGCGTGAGAAAATCCTGTGCGAGCTGCTTCGCGAGCTGAAAATCATCCAGGTGGCGCAACGCGACGAGCAGCGAGTCGTACGTCTGCGATGTTTGCGACGCGAGCTGCTGCTTGAGCTGGAGGTACGACAGCTCGGCCGTTTGCACGTCGGCGGTGGCCACCTTGCCGCGCAACCTGATCCGGTCGGGGAACGGGACCGTGAGGTTGAGTGCGTAGTCGTGCTCGCTGGCCGAGTTCGGGCTCAAGGCGCCGTTCTGCCCAACGATCGTGGCCGAGAGCGATGGATCGGGAATGGCCACGGCCTCGGTATGGCGCGCGCGGGCTTGTTCGGTCTGCTCGAGCGCCGCGATCAGCGTCGGGTTGTGCGCGAGCACCGAGTCGATCGCTTGCCGGCGTGTGATCAGCAGCGTTGGGCCGCTGTCGGTCAGGAGTGCCGGCGGCGGGTGCTGTGCCTCGCCGCGGATGCGATTCATCTCGTGTGCGATGCGCGCCGAGTCGGCAACCACCGCGCTGTCGGCACGGGCGGCGGAATCAGAGCGGGTACGCGGCACCGGTTGCTGTGCGTGCACCGCGACCGCCGACGCCATGGTCAGCGTTCCAACGATCTTCCCCACGTGCATGTGTCGTCCTCGTCCTGGTGTGACCGGGAGCCGGACTCGGGCCGGGCCCGTGACGCCCGTTCACGGATGGCGGGCCACAGGCGCACGACGGCTCGGGCCGGCGGCGTGAGCCGCCCGTTAGGCGAGAGCGGCGCCGGCGCGCGCGGCACCAAGGCCGCGACACGCCGGCATCCCGTCTAACGGAACGCGACGAGGAGGAGCGGTGGTGCGCGGGGGGCGTGCGGCTCGATGCCGCGCGCGCGGAACGGAACGGCGGCCTGCGCGACGCGCAGGGGCGCGGCGCGCTCGACGGCCGGCGCGGGCCGCTCGACGCGCGAGGGTAGTCCGTTCGCGCCGATCGTGAGCGCGAGACACGCCGGACAGTCGTTGGGGTTGTGGCTGTGGTGCAGGTGGATGCCCGCATCTTCCACGTGCGCCGCGGCGCTGTGCGACGCAAGCGCTTCGGCGGCCGGCGCGATGCCGACGGCCACGACCTGCGCGATGAGCAGGATCAGGCCGGCGATGCGCGTCAGCCGCGAACGGCTCGAACGGAAGGTGGCGAACACACCCGTCATACGCACAAAGTAGCGGGGGCGCTGGTGGGTGTCACGCGCCGGGCATGAAACGGGTGACGGCGTACGCGACCATCACGGCTGCGGCTTGAGGATGTCGAGGGGGTCGACCGGCCGTCCTTCGGGGCGCATCTCGAAGTGGAGGTGCGGGCCCAGCTCGGGGTCCGTCGACCCGACGTAGCCAATGATGTCGCCCTTGCCGACGACGTCGCCCTTCTTGACGGTGACCTTCTCGAGCGAGCCGTACACGGAATAATCGCCGCCCGGGTGCTCGATGATCACCGTAAGGCCGTACGTGCCGAACGGCTCGGCGACGCGCACCTTGCCCGCGGCGACGGCGTGCACCTCGGCGCCTTCGGCGGCTTTGATGCCGATGCCGTTCCAGCGAACCGTGGTATTGTTGGGGTTCACCACGCGGCCGAAGTTGTAGAGCAGGGTGCCGTCTACCGGCCAGTCGAGGCGGTTGGCGCTGTTGAAGACGCCGGCCGAGCGCGGTGCGTTAGGCGAGGCGCGCTCGGCGCGCAGGCGCGCGGCCTCGAGGGACGCGATCACGTTGGTGAGGCGCCCTTCGTCGCTCGCGAGCTGCTGGATGCGGCGGTCGTTGAGGCGCGCGTTGCGTTGGGCATCGCGCAGGCTCGCCGCCTGCTGGGACTGCAAGTCGCGCAGGTGCTTCTCTTCGTCGGACTTTTCCTGGCGGTTCTCCTCCATGTCGCTCTGGAAGCGCACGAGGTTGCCGCGCTGGCGGTCGATCTGGTTGCGCAGGTCTTCCACGCGGTGCACGAGGACGCGGTCGCGGAGCGCGATGAGGTGCAGATACTTGTAGCGCGCGATGAGATCCCCGAAGCTGTTGGCCGAGAGCAGGACCTCGAGCGAGAAGAGCGGGCCGCGCTTGTAGATGTCGACCAACCGGCGTTGGAGGATCACGCGCTTGAGCGTGAGCTCGTCCTGCGCGTCGACCAGATCGGATGTGGTGCTCGCGACCTCGGCGTTGATGGCGTCCAGTTGGGCATCGAGGGAGTGGACGACGCTGGCGGTCATGTCCGCTTCGCGATTCAGGTTGTCGACTTCCTCGGACAGGTCGTGCACCGTGTTCTGCAGCGACTGGCGGCGCTGTTCGAGGCGCTGCCGCTCGGCGCGGAGCGCTTCGAGCTTGGCGCGCTCGGTCTTGAGGCGCACCTCGGGGCTGTCGGTGGATTGTTGAGCGGCTGCAGTCTGCGCGCGGGCGATAGTCGGATGCGCGCCAGCCGCGACCACGAGCAAGCAAAGGCGGACAGAGCGGGACAACGCCGGGCAAAGCCGGACAGAGCCGAAAAGGCGGACAAGGCAGGGCAGAGCCGGACAACGCCGGACAGCGCGGTCAGACATCGCGGAGGTGCCGGCCCACCGACAGCGCGCTGCCGAGGAGGCCGATCACGCCGCCGGCCAGCACGCCTAACGCAGCCGAGCTGGACTGGAAGAACGTGCTCGAGATGCCTAACGTTTGATCGATGAGCCGGTAGGCGATCCACGCCAGCGCCAGCGCGAGCAGGCCGCCCACCACGCCCTTCACGAACCCGTCGACGAGGAACGGCCGCCGCACGAACGCATCGGTCGCACCCACGAGGCGCATGATCGAGATCTCGCGCGCCCGGGCGAGCACCGTCATCCGAATGGTGGAGCCGATGATGATGACCGCCACGCCGGCAAACGCGATGCCTAACACCAGCCCGGTCGCGCCGGCGATGTTCCGGATGTTGTACAGCTTCTGCACCCATTCCTCGCCGTAGCGCACATCGTCGACGAACGAGTACGTCTTCACGCGCTCGGCCACCGCCCGCACCGTGGCCGGGTCGCGATAGCCGGGCTTGAGGCGGATCTCGAGCGAGGCGGGCAACACCGCGGCGTCGAACACGTCCTGGAATTCGCCCATCTCTTTCCGGGCGCGCGCGAGCGCCTGCTCCGGTGTGATGATGTCGACGCGCGCGACTTCGGGGAACGACGCGATGTCGCCGACCGCGGCGGACACCGCTTCGACCGGTGTGCCGTCGGCCAGGAACGCGCGAATCTCGACGCGCTCCTCGACGTGTCTCAGCGCCTCGCTCACGTTGAGCGCCACGAGGCCGAACAGCCCGAACGCGAACAAGCTGAACGCGATCGTGAGCACGCTCAGCACGCTCAGGAGCGGCGCCCGCTTGAGGCCTAACGAGACTTCGCGGAGTGTGAGGCGCATCAGACGGCGGGCGGAGACGACTGCGCGGCGGCGTCGGCGGAGTCGAACACGATCTGTCCGCGATTCACTTCGATCACCCGATAATCCGACCGGCGCACGAGCTCGAGGTTGTGCGTCGCCATGATCACCGCTGTGCCCGACGCGTTGATGTCGCGCAGAAGCTGGAAGATGCCGCGGGTGGCGCGCTCATCGAGGTTGCCGGTGGGCTCGTCGGCAATGAGCAGCACCGGATCGTTCACGAGCGCGCGCGCAATCGCAACGCGCTGCTGCTCGCCGCCCGACAGCTCGCGCGGCAAGCTCGTCCCCTTGGAGGCGAGGCCGACCTGCGTGAGCAGACGTCCCACCTTGGCCGGAATCGCATCGCGCGGCGTGCCCGTCACCTCGAGCGCGAACGCGATGTTCTGCTCGGCAGTGCGGTCCTCGAGCAGGCGGAAATCCTGGAACACGATGCCCAACCGGCGGCGGAGCTTGGGGATCTCGCGGCGCCTGATTTCGGTCGATCGCATGCCGCCCACCCGGACTTCGCCGGACGTGGGCCGCTCCTCCATGTACACGAGCTTGAGGATCGTCGATTTGCCCGCGCCACTCGGGCCGGTGAGGAACGCGAATTCGCCCTTCGCCACCTGAAACGAGGCGTTGTGGAGGGCGAGTCCGGTACGGGGATATTCCTTCGTGACGTGCGAGAAGCGGATCACTGGCTGGCTACTGGAAGCTGGGACAGGAGTGGCGGCGACCCTATGCCCGGCGTGCGCGACCATTGCCGAGGTCGCTCGGCTCGACGCCGGAGCCGCCTTCCAGTCCAATGACTACAGACCCTCGTCATCCGTTACGGCATCATTTCAACGCCTGGCTCACATCGGCGATGAGGTCATCGACATCTTCGATCCCGACGCTGATCCGGACGAACCCGTCCGGGACGCCGATCGCGGCGCGCTCGGCGGGTGTCATCGAAGCATGTGACGTGA